>CAZBHD010000030.1:0-3153 GCA_964491985.1 uncultured Candidatus Nitrosopelagicus sp.
ATTATCAAGATCATATGAATTCTGGTTGGGCTAATGCTGAAAGACTAAAGGCATTTGCATTCGGTCTTGGTTTAAGCATGAATGAATTTGAAGAATGCCTTGATTCTGGCAAATATAAACAGCATGTAAAACTTAACTTACAAAAAGCAAAATCCGGTGGTGCAAATAGCACTCCAACATTTATTATTGTAAATGCGGCTGGCGATCAAAAACAAATTAGAGGTGCCCAGCCCTATTCTGTATTTGAACAAACTATAGAATCATTATTGTAAATTGGAAAATAGTTTCAAATTAGTATTTTCAAATTATGCATATGTTGTCATTTCAGCAATAATTTTCCTAGGATTATTTTTTCCACTATCAATAATTTCTGAGTATCTATTCCTTGAACCATACATAATTTTTTCAATTTATAATGAAACAGTATTCAATTTCTCATTGATCTTGATCATAGCAGTTTTGGCAGGAATTGTCGTTTCCATGAATATTTTTAGAATAAAATTGGTCAAAAAAGTCAAGAAGATCGGTACTAGTATAACCGGAACAATTGTTGGGGCATCTGCAGGTGCTTGTAGTTGCGGTCCAATTGGGTTTTCAGTAATCACCACTTTTGGAACAGCAGGAAGTATTGCAAGTTCATTCCTAACTACATATGAGACTCCGCTGCGATTAATATCAATTGGAATTCTATTTTTTGTGTTATTGACAACTATCAAATCATTATCAGCTGAGTGTAAAACTAATCCATAATCAAAAAACTAGTCATTCTTAATTTTTGTAATGTAAAAGGACAATTTTTTACAACCCACAAGAATTACTTTAGAATTGGTTTTGATATAATATGTCTAAAATCTATATTCCAACCCGACCAGCTAAAAGAGGTTATAATTCTGACGAAATAGACGAGACAGACGATCAATAATTAAATTTTAACTTATTTTTCTAAATGAAGCAGATGGTACTTGAATTTCAGTAAATATTTCCGGATGAATTATCTTTCCTAGAATCTCAATCCCAGTGATTGTTCTAATACTTGGTTTGCTAAAATAAGAATTTGCATCAACTGCAAACACATTTTTTTCCCTTACTGATCGTAAATTACGCCAATCAGGATCATCTTTTAGATTCTTATTATATTCCATGATCGTCCTTTCTACATTAAATCCACATGGCATTAGTATGATAATATCAGGATCAGAATTTTTTATCTCATCAAATGTCATTTTTCTAGAATGTTCTGATTTTTTACTTATTAGATTTTTAGCACCAACAATATCGATCATCTCTGGAACCCAGTGACCAGCAGTGTAAAATGGTTCAATCCATTCAATTGCCAAAACTTTTGGTTTCTGCGCAACTTGTTTCTCCTTACAAAATTTGATTCTTTTTTTAAGCGATTCAATCAATTTTTTTCCTTTATTCGATACATGTATCTTTCTGGAGATTTCGTCGATATTACTTAGTATTCCATTAATGTCATGTGGATTCATTGCAAAAACTTCAGGTCTTTTACCTAAGATTTTCATTGCAATATTCACTTGGTTTGTATATGCAGAACAAACTTCACAAATTTCTTGAGAGATTATCAAATCAGGATTAGCTTTTTTTAGATTTTCTACTTGTAGTTCGTAGATATCATTTCCACTTGATACAAGTTTTAGGATTTTCTGATCAATTTCCTTACTAGACATATTTTCTGGTTCAAACACACTTTGAATAACACGTGGTTTTTTACCTGCATCATCTGGAAAATTGCACTCGTGTGTTACCCCGTAAAGCCTATCTTGTGCATCTAATTCATACAACAATTCGGTTGCACTTGGCAAAAATGAGACAATTCGATTTATAGACACACTTCAAATTTTTCCTAATAATTTAAACATCTTATGTTTACTATGTGTCAAATAGCAGGTTTTGAATTATTTATTATCATTAGGCATAAATCATGTGTATGGATATAACTGGAAATGATATCAGAAAAGGCATAGAGAGTAAATGGCATGAATATCTGACCAAATATGGAAATCTATTCTCATCTGATGAGATCTCTGGCTCTAGTCCACCATCAGTTTTTGTAGGCTCGTATGGATATCCAAAAGTTGCTGTTGGGCCTATGGTGCCACCTATTCATGGTGATACCAGTCTATTGGATATACCAGAAAGATGGATAGGAAAAAGTCTAGAAGAGATTGTGAATTTTAGATTAAATCTCATCCGAGGAGTAAATAAATTATCTATCACAGAAACTGAAGGAAGATTTATTGAAAACTTGCAAGATGTTGCCATGTCATCAGGACCAATTGACTCTGAAATTAAATTTGTAAAAGAAACATCACCTGTTACAACTATAGATGGTCAGGCACCACCATTTGGTCCTATTGGTGAAATTAAAAAAGCTACATTTTCTCCAACTTCATCTAACAAATCTATTGAAAAAGTTTACTATGACACTGATCTAAAAGCTACTGACGCTGTCATGAAGCTTTTCAATAGCGGTATTAACATTACAACTATTCAGAAATGTTTTAGTATTGGTATGTTTGGAAAAAATAGACAATTAGTTCCAACTAAATGGAGTATTACAGCAACTGATGACATAATATCTAAGAGTATTGTTACAGATCTTTTGAACTATGATATTTTAGATTCATTTAGCGTATTTACCTTTGCACATCTTGGCAATTATTTTGCAGTTGTTCTTTTTCCACACAGGTGGATCTTTGAGATGCAAGAAGCATGGTATGATGGAGATACTATTGGTTTTGGTAGTGATCATGAGGATGCTAAAGGAATTAACCATCCACCAGAGATTGCAGGTGCTTATTTTGCAGCAAAGTTAGGAGTAGTTGAATTCCTATCAAAAATAAAAAAACAATCTGGTGTTATTATCTTTCGAGAGATTCGTCCTGAATATGCAGTTCCTGTTGGTGTATGGCAAGTACGCGAAGGAATAAGACAAGCAATGAAAACTAAACCCTTTCATGCTGAAACTATTGAGAACGCAATTGAATTAGCCACAAAATCAATGAGTATTAGTAAAAATGAGTGGTTAAATCATGGTACAATGCTAAAAATGATTAAACAGAAATCAATATCAGATTTTTTTTAAAGATACTATTTATTGCTCAAACATTAAAAAAGACTATTGAAAAA
>CAZBHD010000031.1:0-5742 GCA_964491985.1 uncultured Candidatus Nitrosopelagicus sp.
GTGCTATATCCAAGAGATCCTGATAGATTAAAACCCTAGTTAATTGGTGTGGCAAACACAATTTCATATCCATCTGGGTCATACATTTGAAAATACCTTTCCCCCCAATCAGCATCTCTAGGCTTGGTCTCAAATTTACCTAAATTGGAAATAATGTCATCATTTCTCAAATAATAGTATAAAGCATCCACATCTTCTGTATGAAAAATAATTCTACATGTATTCTCTATTTTTCGTTTGGATGAAAGTGATTCTATATTGAGATACATATCTGGTGATTGGCTAATTTTGAACGTGGTAAAGTTTGAATCTGGTCCACCGTATGATATCTCAAACTTTGGAATGCTAGAATAAAACATACAAGAATCCTTCATATTTTTTACAAATATTGTAATTGCAGAGATTTTTGTTACTTTCATGATATCGTAATTATATTGAAATTATTTCAAGTTTTGAGTTATTATCAATATCAAACTTGTCAACAAATCCAGATGTAACTTCTAGAATGTATTTTACATTATCAGCTGATACGCCTTCAGAATCACATCCCATTACTTCAAGGGGTGTCTTACATGGAGGTACATTTTTGCTAATTGTAACTACATTCCCATTTTCGTCAAACCATATCAAATCTAGATGAAACTGCATGTTTAACATCCACATTGATCGTTCTCCAGGTTCATTGAAAACAAACAGCATGCCTTGATCATATGGTAAGGTGTCCTGGAACATTAATCCACGTACACGTCTTGGTTCCGTGTCTGCAATCTGGACTTCAAGAAACTTGTTATCTATTTTTACTGTACCTACTGGAAAATCGACTTGCTCTAATTTTACTTCTGATGGCATTGAAACTATACCAGCGACACCAACAATCACTGCAGCGATTCCAATTGGAATTAAAACCTGAAGCCGTGTTGGCATAAATTTCTATAATTCAAACATCATAAAAACTAAGATGGTTACACATGAGTTTTGAAGTTATTAATTGATGTTAGTGTCTCTTGTGTATGCTCTCCAATATCCTTGAGTGTAGAACCATTATATTTTTTATCTAGATAGCGTCCAGCCAATATCATTGGTGCGCCAACTGCACATGTAACTCCGGTTGGCTCCGGAATCCATAACATGATAAATCCAAGTTTTTGCATTTTTTTACCTGGTGCGGATGCCCGATTCAATGCACCAAGTGATGTTGCTGTTTTTTTATTATCCAAATTTGATATTCCAGAATAAAGGTTTGAACGGCGTTTTGCTGATTCGCCCATAAGCTTAAGTCGACGTATTCTTTCTTCTAATTCCTTCGTCATTTAAAGTCCTCGTGAAAAAAATAGTTAAAATTCAGTGATCAAAATGGACTACACCCAAGTCAAGATTTGATAACAAAAATTTGAAATTTATATCAAAGGATGTTCTGAGAACCAAGTTGGTAAAAAAATCGTCAAAAAGATTAGAGTCAATCAAGGCAGCGCATAAATCAGAAAAACCAGATTCTACTAGAATGGAAGATTATCTAGAAGTGATATCTGAACTAGTTGATATGAAGGGTTATGCGACTACACTGGATATATCTAGATACATGAATGTAAGTGCGCCAAGTGCTACAAAGATGTTAAAACGTTTAGATGAGAACGGATACTTGGAATATGAAAAATATCATGGAATAAACCTAACTAAGAAAGGAACTCAGTTAGCGGATGCAATACGCCAGAAACATAGTATACTTTTAGAATTTTTTGAGATTCTAGGAATTGGAACAGATATCGCAAATCAAGACGCTGAAGGAATTGAACATCACCTAAATCCAAAAACAATTAGGCAACTAAGGAAATTTGTGACATTTTTAAAGTCAAATCCAAAGTTTAGAAATGATTTCAGCGAGTTTTAAGAGTAATTTCAATATCGTTTATTGAGTTTGCAGCTCTTGAAAACATCTTCCCATCGGATGATCGTTTTAGTATCTTTATGTGACCCTTTCTAGATATTTTAGATGAAAGTAAAAACTTGTTATTGATAAAAATTTCTGTAATACCTCCAGAATATTCTCTACCGACATCTAGTAAAAATGCAGTTCTAGATTCTGAGAATTCAAATGGCAATCCAATATTAGAAATGCTTGATTTAGAATCATCCTCTTCTACATCAATATGCAGATTTAATGCACTTTCAAGTTCTTTGATTGTACTTCCATTTCTTCCAATTATAGATGGGATTGATTCTTTAGATACAAATACTCTGATACTAGATTCGTTTAGAAATTCTACTCTTGGACTTGGATCAAATCTACTCATCATGTCAACAATTTTTTTCTCGGCTAGTAACTCTATCCCATGTTTTTGATTTTTTTTAGATACAGGCATAATTACGTTCTCCTCCCCAAATGTGTAGATTTCATATTCTAATTCACCACTCTCAAAATCACAAATATCAATTACCGGTCTTGCTAGATCCTGCTCTATCATTCCTGATGGAACTTTTACTTTGAATTCTAACTCATATACCTTGGTAATCTTGCCATCCTTTACAAAGACAACAGTATCCAATATACTTGGAATTATGCCAAGTTCGATTTTTCCAATAAATCGTTGTATTGCATCTAATGGTGTATTTGCATGTACCACACCAACCATTCCAACACCAGTTAAACGAAGATCACTGAAAATTCTAAAATCTTCTCTCCTTCTCACTTCATCAAATATTGTATAATCTGGTCTGACCAAGAGTAATACATCGGCAGAGTTTTCAAAACTTCCATCAAGTCTAGTGTACTGAGTTACACCAGGATCAACTTGTAAATCACGTGGTGACTCGAACGTCTTCACAATTTTTCCATTACGATTGTAAAAATTTGCAACTCCAGATGCTAATGTACTTTTTCCAGAACCTGGCGCACCTGAAATTAAAATTCCTTCTGCCTGTTTTGCTAAGCGTGACATTAATTTTTCAGATATATTATAATCTTCTAATTCCATCTGTTTTATTGGATGAACGATTGTAATTTCAAGCAGTTCAGAAAATGGAGGTCTTGTAATTGCAATACGATAATCTCTGTATTGTATAACTAATGCACCGGGTTTTGATATTTCTGTATTACCAAGTGTTTCATCATCAATAGATGAAATAATTTGTGATATAATAATTTCAAGATAATCTCTATCTAGTGTCTTATTTCCAATCTCAACTAACTCAAAGTTTCCAGGTTTGCCCTTTTTACCAAGTGGTTTGAGATTTTCTTTAAGATGTATACTCATTGTTGTAGGATCAAAGAATTTCAAGAATTCCAGATCACTTGAAGGTTCTTTGTCTATGACTAGCTCTGATTCAAAATTTTGTATTTCAGTCATAATGATAGTTTATCGATGGTTCTATTATGTGATTCTTTTAATAATTTACTAACTAACAGATACAATATTGCATCAATTAGAAAAAATTGCAAAGAAAGTTCAAGGTTGTAAGAATTGTAAACTGTGTGAAACTAGGACTAACGCAGTTCCAGGAAAAGGCAATTTTGATGCAGATGTGATTTTTGTAGGTGAAGCTCCTGGCAGAAATGAAGATCAGTGTGGAGAACCATTTGTTGGTGCAGCAGGGAAAAAACTTGATGCAATTTTAGAATATGCTGGAATCAATAGAAATGATGTTTATATTACAAATATTGTAAAATGTAGACCGCCTAACAATAGAGTTCCTACAAAAGAAGAAGAGATAAGTTGTATTGATTATATTAAAAAAGAAATTGAGATAATCAATCCGAAGATTATCTGCGTTATGGGAAATACTGCATATGGTACGCTTCTTGGAGGAAAAGAAATCACAAAGAATCATGGTCAAGTTATTGAAAAAGAGGGGAAGAAATTTTTTGCCACATTTCATCCCGCTGCAACAATTTACAATCAGAAACTTGTCGATGAATTACAGAAAGATTTCAAAAAATTAGCCGGTTTTTTAGAAGATGAAAACCGGATAAAACAATTTGAAGATAGGCGATGTGACTTCTGTATGGCTAAAACAAAACATGAAGTTTTAGTTATGCCGAAAATAGTTACGAGAAAGCGAAGATGGTTATTCAAATGTATAGAATGTAACCATGAAAGATGGCTTCAACCATACAGAACTGTTGCAGAAAGTCTGTACTAGTATAAATGACTCTGTAGTTCTATCTGTTCTTCGGAAGAAATTATTCCTTTTTTTGCAAGAAGGTCTAGCATGTCTTTGAATAACTGTTTTTGCTCTTCTGACATACCACCGGTTGGTCCTTTTTCACCAGGTGGACCTGGTGGACCTCGTGGACCTGCAGAACCAACTGGACCTTGTGGACCTCGTGGCCCTGCTTCACCAATTGGACCTGGAGAACCTTGTGAACCCTGTTCACCTTGCGGTCCTTGAATTCCTTGTGGACCTCGTGGACCTTTGTCACCTGTTAATCCCTGTGGTCCCTGATCACCTTGTGGACCTTGTGGACCTCTATCACCAGATGGACCTGGTGGACCTGTAATTCCTTTATCCCCAGGTGGACCTTGTGGACCTCGTGGACCTTTGTCGCCGACTGGTCCAGTAAGTCCAAATTTTCCTTTCTCACCTTGTGGTCCCTGTGGACCCGGTGCACCCTTATCTCCCGGTGGACCTGTAATTCCTTTAGCGCCTTTTTCTCCTTGTGAACCTGGAACTCCTTTATCACCTTGAATTCCTGGTGGACCTGTTGTACCTTTCTCACCTTTGTCCCCACGTAAACCTGTTAATCCTTTATCACCAGCTGGTCCTTGTCCTCCAGTTTCACCTTTTGCACCAACAGGACCACGTGCACCTTGCTCACCCTTGTCACCTATTTGACCAGTTAATCCTTTGTCTCCTTTATCGCCTTTGGCGCCAGTTGGACCTGGAACTCCTTTATCACCCTTGTCTCCTTTATCACCAGTAACTCCTTTATCACCAGATGGACCTTTACCACCTGGTGGACCTTTATCGCCTTTGTCCCCCACTTGTCCCTTTTCACCTGATGGACCTTGTGGACCTGGTTGACCTTTATCACCTATTGGACCACTTCTAGTTGATTTTGGTTCAGTTGTTGGTTTTGTTGATCTGGTTTTTGTAGAAGAGCTTGGCGTAGCCTTCATTGATTCAGGAACTTCAAATTCAAAGAGTGATCCTATAGGGGCAAATTGATCTGTTACAACAATCCATAATTTATTGAAAGATGTAATTGATTCAGGAAGTGGATTTTCTTCAGAGCCCAAAGTTTCTTCAAACTGACCATTTTTTACATTAAGATGAAAGATATCCTTCCAGATGGAAGAAAACGATTTTTGCTCTATATCAGTTGATGAGGGTTTTGCATCAGTAATGGATATCTCTACTTCAAATATTCCACTTTTTTGAGGGTATGGAGATTCCCCCGTTACTGTAAAATGTAAAAAAGAACTCATAGACGAATTTGTTATAATGTGCTATTTATTTAGATTTCCGACTGACCAATATACTAGGCATGGATTTTGAGAATACTATTTAACTAGAAAAATCTCAAAATAAAACCAGATGTCAGAAGATGATAATATTGCAAAGGAAGAATCTTTGGTTAAAACTAAAGAAGAAACTTCCTTAACCAATGCAGACTATCAACGTAATCGGCTTTTCAAAAAAGGTATTCTGCATATGGCTGATGAGAAGTTAGAAGAAGCATGTAGAGATTTTGAGATGCTTTTGAGAGCTGATCCAAATGACGTTGATGCATTACTAAAATTAGGT
>CAZBHD010000032.1:0-3943 GCA_964491985.1 uncultured Candidatus Nitrosopelagicus sp.
GCAAGTAGCATTGTATGTCCGCCAGAGACTAAAAGTACTAACGGATTTTTTGCACCTGTTAGTAATTTTCCCAGATCAAGATGACCAATAGCGTGATTTACAGGATAAATTGGAATTTTATAATATGATGCAAGTGACCTAGCAACGACAGCACCAACTCTTAGGCAAGGACCTAAGCCTGGACCTCCTGCATAGGCAATAAGATCCAGATCATCTATCTTAATTTTTGCTTGGTCTAAACACTCTGAGAGAACTTTGGAGCTATTCTCAATGTGATGGCGTGATGCTTCTCTCGGATGAATTCCTTGCCCATCTGGGGGTCGGTAAATCTTTCTAACATCTGAAAGAATTTTTCCAGAGCCTCTCTTTTTTTCAATTATTGCACAAGAGAAAGTGTGTGCTGTACTTTCTATTCCTAAACAGTTCATTTTATCCTCTACTTAACGTTGATACTATCTTGATTATATCCCCATTTTTTAGTTTATGATCGGCACCAATTCTCTGTTTTGTCTTTGCGTCTATAGCATGCAGAAATCCCTTTCCTATGTCTTGATGAATTGTAAATGCAAGATCTTTGGAGGTTGAAGAGGAATTTAATAACCGAGCATCTGGTAGTACTTGGCCATTCTTATTACAAAGCTTTGTTTCATCCTCAACAGGATAAACAACTATCAAATTCAGAACATCAAAAACTACTGTGTTTAAGATTTTTTGTATGCCTGTTACACCAATTTTGGTAAGAACATTCTTTGCAAGATGTAATGCAGTGTTCTGCTGCTCAGATAATTTTATGTCAGCATTACCTTTGAAACTACTTTCACCTGGAATGTAGTCAATTAGTCCTGCCTTTGCAGCTTTTTTCAACAAGAGCTCAGTTTCAGCACTGGATGGAATTGTTGGAAAATCTTTAGATATTTCTTTTATAATTCCAAGATCATTACACAAATCTGCTTTATTTGCTGCAATTAGTACTGGTTTAGATAATTTTCGTACAGATTTTAAAAACTTCATGATCTCAGAGTTTGACCATTCTACTGGCTTCTTTACCTTTAGAGACATTGATGTTAGAACTTTATCAATGTCTGGCTCTTTAATTCCTAGACCAGTAAATCTACGTGCTAATTCCTCAGAAATTTTTGTGTGTTTTTGCTCAATCTCCTTGGTAAGTTTATGCCATTCTCTATCAAGAATTTGTTTGAACCAAAGATCAAATTCCTCTTCAACAAATTTGATATCTTCTAATGGATTATGTGTACCAATAGTTACTGGCTGCCCTTGAATGTCAGTGGAACCAGAAACATCTACGACATGAATTAATGCATCCGCTTGCATAGCATCAGTTAAAAATTGGTTTCCAAGACCTTTGCCCTCATGTGCACCGGGAACTAAACCAGCAACATCAATTAATTTTACTGGAATGAAGCGAATCCCATCCATACATTGATTACTTTCACATCTATCTTCAAGACTTTTGCATGCACAATCAACTTTTACATGTGCCACACCTACATTTGGTTCAATTGTTGTGAAAGGAAAATTTCCACTTTGTGCTATAGTTTCAGTTGCAGCTGAAAAAAAAGTTGATTTTCCGACATTTGCTTTCCCTAATAGACCAATTAACATAATGTATTAGCCGTGATTTGATCATATTAGTATTACAGAAATAATTTAAACACATGGACAATAAACTGGTTTATGAGTTTAGTAATTACCGGAAACCCTGGGGTTGGAAAACATACCATTGCTGATGAATTTTTAAAAAATGAAGATTATGACCTTGTTGATATTAATAAAATTGCAATTGAATCTAACTATATCGTAAAAGACGAACATGATATAGAAGTAGATGTAAAAAAATTAAAAAAATATCTTAAAAAAATAATTAAAAAGAAAGTGCTCGTTGTAGGTCATTTAGCACCATACGTTTTAGATAATACAGATGTTGGTACAGCAATAATTCTTAGAAAGAATCCATACAAATTGATGGAAATCTATGAGAAAAGAAAATATGATGAGGAGAAGGTAAAAGAAAATCTAGGAAGCGAAATTCTAGGAATTATAGCGCATGACACTATATCTGAATTTGGCAATGAAAAAACATTCCAAGTTGATACAACTGAAAAGACACCTGCAATAATTGTAGAAAAAATTCAAAATCTTATACAAGAAAGAAAAAATAGTGATGATGTAGATTGGTTATCGGAAATTAAACAGAATGGTGATTTACAGACATTCTTTGATTACTAATTTAATATAACGTACAAAAAGTATACTAGCAAATGTTTGAAATAAAATATAGCGACTTAGCAGGAAGAATAGGCATCATTCATTCAAATCATGGACCAATTGAAACTCCTGCATTTGTTCCAGTAATTCATCCAGTTAGACAGTCAATATCTGCAAAAAAAATTCGTAGTATGGGATTTGATCTAGTAATCACCAATGCATACATTACAATGAAACGTTATGGTGACAAAGCACGGGAAAAAGGAATTCATAAAATAATTAACTATGATGGTGCCGTGATGACTGATTCTGGTGGTTATCAAGTATTAGAATATGGTGAAGTTGACGTTAAACCAGCTGATATGACAAAGTTTGAAACGGAAATAATGACTGATTTTGCTATTCCGTTGGATCAACCTACAGGTTTTGGAATGACAAAGAAAAAAGCTGCAGAGTATGTTGAAAATACATTGAAGGTTTGCAAGAAAACAATGAAGCAAAAAAAAGATAATGGACAGATCTGGATAGGTCCTATTCAAGGTGGAGAACATTCTGGACTTGTTACTAGATCTACTAAATCACTTGTGAAAATGAAATTCCCAATGCTTGCATTAGGAAGCCCTGTTGAATTCATGGAAGCATATGAATACAAATTACTTGCAGAAATGATTATTACTGCTAAAAAACAGATTCCGAATTCAATACCTTTACACCTTTTTGGGGCAGGTCACCCATTGACAATTCCATTAGCAGTAGCACTTGGATGTGATACATTTGATTCTGCATCATACATACTATATGCAAAACATGACAGAATTATAACCGAAGATGGAACTAGACGCCTAGATGAACTAGAATATTTTCCATTTGATTGTGAGATTTCTCAAAAATTTACTCCAAGGGAGATACGTGGATTAAAAAAGGAAGAACGAACAGATCTGATTGCTTTATTCAATCTTTATGCAATAAAATATGAAGTAAACAAAGTAAAACAAGCGATACGGGAAGGCAGATTATGGGAATATGTGATCAAAAAAGCTCGTGCACATCCAAAACTCTTTGAAACTATTCAGGTTTTAACAGAAAATTCTAAGGGATTTATCGGCACCACCCCAAAATTTAAAGAAAAAGCAATTTTTCTTTTCTCATCGGAGGATCAATTCAGGCCTGAAATACTATCCTTTCATAGATATGTCCAGAATTTTAAATCAAAGAAAAAAATTGCTGTAATTACAAGGGACACAAACCAGAAACCTGCATACGTTTCAAATGAATATCATTCTCTAAGAAAGAAATTCAAGAATCCTGACTTGATTCAATTCTGTAACTATAATCAATTTTTAGGAATAATTCCGATTGAGATTGCAGATGTATTTCCAGCATCACACTATGTGATGGTAAGAGATGACTTTAATCCTAAGGATTTTCCCATGTTTGAAGAAACATGGAAAAAATTCTTTGCAAAAAATAACTTTGATACAGTATATCTATCAAAAAATGATCCGTTCATACAACATTTTCAAAAACTTGTTCCGAAAAAGATCAAGAAAAAATCTATACGGTAAACTAAGCAAATTAAAATAAAGAAAAAGGTTTGAAAAACGTCGCCTATAAGGCAGCGTCTTCTGCCCAGCCCTTTATGAATACACCGTTCTTGTGAAGTGGAACTGGTTGACCAGCTGTGTAATTCATTGGTCTCATCCAGAAAATGGATTTT
>CAZBHD010000033.1:0-4359 GCA_964491985.1 uncultured Candidatus Nitrosopelagicus sp.
AATCACTGTACCAGAGTGGTATCTTACTGGATTATACGCATTTTTGAGAACGCAGTATGACAAATTTACAACTGGTGTACTGTGGCCTGGGCTGTTTATACTGTCGTTACTGATTATTCCGTTTGTAGATAGATACAAAAAGTTCTCGTGGAAGGACAGACCTTGGATAACATCATTTGGAATTGTTGGAATTGCACAAATACTGGTTACTACCTATTGGGGATTTTACATCCCACCAGATTCCACATTATCTCTTGTGGAAAGACTCGTAATTGATCCAATTTACCTATATGCAGTTATGATATTGTTGGTACCATTAGGAATTGGATTTAGCTTCATGATGATCCATCTTGCAAAAGAGGGTGAGAGACGTGCAAAAATGGCTAAACAAAATGGACCGAAGAAGATATCTCAGATTAATCTATCAGACAAGTGGATTAATTGGGTGATTGTAGCCTTGATCGCATTTCAGGTATTCCTGAACATAGCGGCATACAATGCAGCCATAAGTGGAATGAAGAACATGTCACTGTTCTTAGCTGGTCTTATCTTGATAGTGTTTGCAGGAATGTTCCATGTGTATAGATATGCAATGGCAAAAACAAAAGAAGTTCCTCCACCCCCTTCAGGCGCAAGAACTAAAGAAACAAAATCAATAGCACCGCCTGATTCCAAAGAACTTCCACCACCTAGTAATGTCCTAGAAGATGAGACAGATACAAACCCAATAGACAAACAAGATGATGAGAAGTCGATCCCAGAGAAAGTGGTAACACCTCCAACTCCAGAAGTAAAGGCAGATACTGTAGATTTGGAATCTACTAAAGATCAGAGTATAGGAACATCTGATCTCAAGAAACTATAAAAAAACACATTTTTCTAAATAAGCTTTATAAGACTTCTAGAAACCAAGCAAGCTGTTGAGTTCAACAGAAACTTCTTCTAGTCATGCATACGGAATTGGAATTCTTGTAGTGATCGTAGGGTTAGGTATCACAATCGGTTGGTATACAATGTACTGGCTACCAGAAGAAAATACAAAAGTTACAGTTGATGAGCACATTCTTCATCCAAGTGGCGAAACTATCATCAATATGATAGAAGGCTCAGCGAGTCCAGAGCAGGTTGATAATTATGTGCCAAAATTAGTTCAGGTGCAACTTACAATCGATAATCATGTTATATGGAAAAATGCTGATGAAACACCACATACCGTAACTCCTGATAGTCATGATAGAGATATCACCACTGATCCTTGGAGTGGTGAGTTCGGCTCAACAGGTGTAATCATGCCAGGTGAGGAATATGAGTTTCTATTTACTGACGCACCACCAAATGGAGCCAAAGTCATTGAATATCACTGTGAACCACATCCTTGGATGAAAGGTACAGTTGAAATTACAAAATCAAGATTCTAGACTGAAAAAGTAGCAAATAATTGGTCACTTTCAACTTCTTTATGCTGTTCAATGATTGATGCACGAAACTTTACATCATAAGATTCCGTTGGTTCAAATTCAATAGTAGCTGTGAACTCGGCTTTATTTTCTGGCATTACATCTTTACTAATAAACAGTCGAGAAACATTCTGTGTGATTTTTTTTCCATTATATGAGCGCCATACAACTAACTCATTTGAACCAACAATCTGAGTATTTATTACGACACCATCATAAAGTCCTGGATAATTAACAATTACTTCACCTTTAATCTCAACATGCGGTGAAATATTTTGACTTTCTAATTTGATTTCTATATCTTTCATTATGTTTGAAATTCTTTTTTAAAATAAATAACTTATGTGAAGCGGGCCCGAAGGGCTTCGATCCCTTGACCATTGGATTAGAAGTCCAACACTCTATCCATGCTGAGCTACAGGCCCAAGAATCATGCAATAACTTTCCATATTAAGGGTTTTTAAGACCATTTCTTCTTATACAACTCTCTTTCCATTTTAAACAAAAATTGTTGTGCATAACCTGCATTACATCCAAAGTACTGAACAATCAAATCATGAAGTTCTTTATGTGTTTTTTCGGTAATTGTTTTTGTAGAAATTTGAAACTTTTCTGTATAATATTTTTGTAATACGCGTAACATCCATCTGTCTAATGGAAATGCTTCTAATTTTTCCAGTGAAAAGAGCATAATGCAATCTGCTACTTTGTTTCCAATTCCAGAAATTTTTGTAAGCTCTCTTTTTGCATTGTAATAATCTGTTTTTTTCAGCTCCTCAAAATCAATTTCTCCATTAATTACAGATAACGATGCATCTTTGACTGATTTGGATCTATATCCTAATCCACATTTTTGTATATCTTTTATTGATGCTTTTGCTAGCACGTTTGGTTCAGGAAATAAAAAAAAGTCAACATTTCCAATTGTTATTTTTTGTCCAAATTTTTTGCATAAATTATTTAGTCTCAATTTAATATTTGGGATGTTAGAATTTGACGAAGCTATAAATGAAATATAGCATTGAAATGGGTCTTGTCTTAGCAATCTTAAATTTGGATTTAATTCTATTGCCTGACGTACAATCTGGTCTTTTTTTAATTCATATGAAATTTTTTCAAAATTGTCATCAAGTCTAAAAAAATTAAATGTTTTTTTCTCATTCATGTAAAGTTCTGAATTGTCGTCTAAAACTAGGACATTATTTCCATCAATACCGTACCATTTTGAGTTTATTTTTTTCCATAAAAAAACCTGACCACTATTTATACTGGCATCAAGATCAATCTGAAAAATTTTTGTCAAATTAGATACTAATTGTTTCATCTAGCATTGGTGCATGAGCATCAAAACCAAATTTTTCATGAATTTCTTCAGCAAATTTCGTACATGATTCATTATCACCATGTACTGTCAAAATTTTTGGATTTCCTTTAACATTTTTTATCATTTCAAATAAACTGTCTCTATCTGCATGCCCTGAGAACTGAAATTGCTTTACTTCTGCTACAACATTAAGATCCTTTCCTCGGCTTGAAATTTTACCAGTTTCCAATAATTTTTTTCCTGGAGTTCCTTCTCCTTGGTAAGATACAAGTGCGATTCCATTTCTTTCATCAAATGCTAATTGTTGTAGATAATATACTGCATTACCACCAACAAGCATTCCAGCAGGCGAAATCACAACACATGGCTCTGATAAAGCACGTTTTCGTTCCTTATGGTCATTAATTGCAACTACTCTCTTTATCGCATCTTTGAAGATTTCTGGTTCCTTTAGGTATTCTGGATGTCGTAAAATTATTTCATTTACTTTGAGAGCCATCCCGTCCATTATTACACGGTGTTTGAAATTTGCATTTTTCAAAACACATGCAATCTCCTGTGAACGCTCAACTGAGAATGAGGGTATAAACAACGTGCCTTTTCTGTCCATAACTTCATTTGCGAATTCAATTAATCCCTGCTCTGCCTCTAATCTTGGCATCTGATTTGCCTGTGAATATGTGCTTTCCGTAATCAGCAAGTCTATATCTCCTATATCTAGATCTGCAGCAGGTAACATTCTAGAGCCTCTTAGGTTAATATCACCTGTGTAGAATAATTTTTTTCCAGATGATTCAAGCAAAACTGTACTACCTCCTAATACATGTCCGGACGAACGTAGTTCAAAAGAGGCATTACCTCTACTAACTTTTTCTCTAAATCTAATCTCCTTTGCTTTACCCATCATGTTATTTACTTCAGGTGTTCCAAATGAGTGAGAATTTTTTTCAATCTTTAACATATCTTCAATCAGAAGTTGACTTAGTTCCAAAGTTGGTTGTGTGGCATAAACATTACAATTACCACTAACAAATAGTGAAGGAACACATCCAGAATGATCAAGATGTGCATGTGTTATTATGACAGAATCAATATCTCTAGGTTTTACATGCAATGGATATGTTGGTGGGCTACCTTTTGGGTGTCCAAACATTACTCCATAGTCTAGTAAAAAATTTGTTCCATCACAATTAACCTGAAAGGCTGATCGCCCAACTTCACCGGCTGCGCCTAAAACTTTTATTTCCACGAATGACGTTTTTGATCTCTACGTTAAAACCTTCTTCTTGCATCATAGTGCCCAAATAATTCCTCACCACATACAATTGACACAAGCTTTAATTAGTGCAACCTAACTCATGATCAATTATGGGTAGAACATACGCTGAATGGCTAGCAACACAAGACCAAGCACTAGTTGCAAAGGTACGTGCTGGCGATGAGGCTAACAAACCACTATTAAACCAGGTTAACTGGATTTGGGTAGCAAATCTTATGGCTCAAAAGGCAGATCTTAATCCATCTTCTGCGGAATTATTGGATTGGGTAACATCTGGTCAAATAGACGCAATGAGAAAA
>CAZBHD010000034.1:0-4574 GCA_964491985.1 uncultured Candidatus Nitrosopelagicus sp.
TCACTGAGGCATTCTCTGAACCTAAAACAGGTGGAACCTTAACGGTTAGAGTTTGTCCTAAGTCCTGATTGTTTTGAGCTTGCTGTTCAACCTGATTGATATATGATAATCCAGATCCAACAACACCGATTACAATTGCAATGGCAACAGCTATAACTACATATTTTTTTGCATTACCCAATAAGATTTGGGCTCAAATTTAACTAAAAAACCTATTCCATATTACATGATAATGTTAGGTAAATTATTTACTCAAATGAACCTAAATGTTGCAAACATGGGTTTATTAGACGTGAAAATTGCCTCAAAACAGAAATAATGATGGATTAGGCATTGCTTTCTCTGTCATTGCTTTAGATAGAGAAAAAATGAATGCATTTGGAGAATTAAAAATAAAAGAGACAATACTCAAAGGAATAGACGAAATGGGGTTTGCTACGCCATTTCCAATTCAAGCACAAACCATTCCACTTCTACTAGATGGAAACGATGTAATTGGGCAAGCACATACTGGTACAGGAAAAACAGCTGCATTTGGCATTCCTATGTTAGAACACATAACAAATGGAGGTGGCATTCAAGCATTGATCATAGCACCAACAAGAGAACTTGCAATACAAATTACAAATGAATTAAAAAAAATTGGAAAGTTTACAAAAATTAAAACTGCAACGGTCTACGGTGGACAGGGTATAGGAATTCAGCTTGATGCATTACGAAGGAAACCAGAAATTGTTGTTGCAACACCGGGTAGACTAATTGATCATCTAAATCAAGGCACGATAAAAACTGATGCTATAAAGTATGTAGTTCTGGATGAAGCAGATGTTATGCTAGACATGGGTTTCATAGAAGATATTGAATTTGTTTTAGAGAGAATTCCTGAAAATCGAATCACATCTCTATTTTCAGCAACAATGCCAGTTGATATAATTAGACTTGCTGAAAAATATCTTAACAATCCAAAAAGGGTTTTAATTGATTCGGATGATTTGAGTGGTGAAGGAATTGAACAATCGTTTCTAGTTATCAGAGATAGAGAAAAACAGAAATATCTAACTCAATTTATTAAAGAAAACAAAAAAGGTCAGACAATTGTATTTTGCTCTACAAAAATTCGTACACGAAATGTTCTACGTGATTTGCAAAAGGCAAGATTTCATGTGGTTGCAATAGAGGGTGATATGTCACAGAATAAACGTGAGTACTCGATGAATAAATTTAGGAAAAACAATGTAGATGTTTTAGTAGCCACAGATGTAGCTGCAAGAGGCATTGATGTTCCTAAAGTTGGGTTAGTTGTTAATTATGACGTTCCAAATCAAGATATGGTGTATTTTCATAGAATTGGAAGAACTGCACGAGCAGGTGCTAAAGGAAATGCAATAACATTGGTTTCATACTCGTCCATTGCAGATTGGAATATAATAAAGAAACAAATCAAATCAGATTTGAAAGATCTTAATCAAAAACTTGGAATTGAAATCAAAATTCCTGACCCATTAAAGCGAGATAACAGAAGAAGGATTGCACAGCCAATTCGTTCTAACTATGGAAGAAATTATGCAGGAAGAACTAAGAGTTATAGAACAAATTCCTACAAACGTGATGTACCTGCAAGAGACCAATACAAAAGAAAAAAACCCAGACATTTTTCACGTGTGGATAGATCATCTAACCGTAAGAAATGGTAATCATTACAAAAATAATTAACACTTAAACCACAGTAATCACACTGAAGTTTAAGAAAAAATGCATGTTGGATTTGTACTATTAAATTGCGATTTAGGTGCTGAGGAGTATCTATTAGATGAATTGAAACAAGTTACTCAAATTAAAAACGCATATGTTACATTTGGTGCATATGATATCATAGCAGAAATTCATGCAGAGAGTCAAGAAGAATTTGAAAAAACAGTGTCCATGAATATACGAAAGCTCTCACGAGTTGTTAGTACAATGACATTAAATGTAGTTGCAAAAAATGAATGACATTTATACGATTTAAAAATATGAAAAATATTGGAACAAGTTGAATATTCTGGAACAGTTTGGGCACTAAGCCATAATGATCCTGAACCATTGGTGGAACACTCAATAAAGAAAATTCAAGAGTGTGGTATCAAAAAAGAAGATATACAAATTGTTGATGCACCAAATAATCCAAAAGTTGGTGAAATAGTGGTGCAAATCTGGCCTCATGAGTTAGTAGTTGCCAGAATTCGTACTATACGTGGTGAGTCATTTATCAGTGGAACAGAATTTACAATTGAATTAAAGTCAGATGAATCAGGAAAATATATAGGATAATTTTGAAGAAAAAACAAAAAAAATCAGGACTGGGAAAATTTTCTATAGTAATAATTGGTGTTGTGTTAATTGGGGCTTCAATTTACTATTTTTATTCTGCAGAACAGGCTCAAATTCGTGGCTTTAATTTTGGAAATGAACTACAGACTATTCAAGACGAATTAAAAAGTGAACAATCAGATTTCTATTCAAAAGTGTCAATGTGGAAAGAAGAGACTATCTCAAAAGATGTAATCCTAGAATACGCTGACATACACGTATTGAGAATGAATGATATTATTTTGAAATATTCTGATCTGCAAATGCCAGATGTTTTTTCTGGTTCAGTGAAACTCTTCAAATTATCAACAGAAACCCAATTGGAGAGTGATCAGCATCTAATTAATTGGATCAGAAGCGATGATCAAAGTGAGAAAATACGTGCAGATGAACTACTACAGGCATCGTTTGAGTATGAGATGGCTGCACTCTCATCATTTGAAAAGGCAAAGAGTAATCCAAATCCATAAAATCTTTAAGCATCACACTGTCAATATCAGTATGAAGAAATTTCTGTTTGCGTTTATTCCATTTTTGTTATTAATCCAGCCAGCATTTGCTGATGTTCTAATTCAAAATGATCAACAGTATATTAGCGATGATGGTTCATTACATATTGTAGGGGAAATTGAAAATAGTTCTAATGCACCATTAAATCAGATTAAGATTACTGCAAAATTACTAGATGAAAGAGGATTTCAAATTGGTCAAGTCAATGCAAGCCCAATCAATAATGTTGTAATGCCTGGTATGAATGGTGCATTTGATATTATTATAACTGGTCCTGATTCACATATGACATCAGACTACAATTTAGAATTTGATTACAAAATTGCAGAACCAAAAAATCAGGTAATTGAAATAACTTCATCTGAACTAAAACAAGATAATCAAGGTAATGTTATGATTTTAGGAACACTAGAAAATAATGGTGAAATTACAGCAAATATGATCAATGTAATTGCAACGTTATACGATCGTGATGGAACTGTTGTTGCTATATCAAATATTCTAATGCAACCTGACTTTCTAAGATCTGGTGACACTAGTACTTTCATCATTCCAATACATGAAAAATCCCAATCTATTCATGCAGTGGATTACACACTTAGTGCGGAATCAGATGAGTATACAATAGTGCCTGAATTTCCATTAGGTTCAGGTGCTCTATTAATCGCATCTGTATCATCATACATCATATTATCAAGAAACCCTGAAAAACTAATTAATACAATTTCGAAAATTTCAAAAATTAGATAATTGAACTTAATGATTAAAAATGGCAATTTCTGATAATAATAAAAAATTTTTAGATGGTTTAGTAGAGTACTATATCGATGAGTCAAAATCATACAAACAGTTCGCTAGTGAGTATACAGAATTTAGTGAATCGGAGATGGATGTTGCATTTGGAATGATTGTTGGAACAATATACGCAACATTCTTGCAGACATATGCAAATCAAGAACTTGATGTAGGATTAGATGACATGCAAGAATTTCATGAATTCATTAAAGCAAATGCTACTCAGATTAAAGAATCATTAGGAAAAAAGGAAAGCGAATAGGTACAGATAAATCTAAAAAAAATACATTCGTAGTATGTCTGATATAATTCCTTATAGAATTCAACAGATTAATGATAATGGGCAAGCTGTACAAATAACATTGGTTGAAGATGTTCAAACAGAACCATTATCACAAAAACAACTGATCATGGAAAATGTTGGAAAAAAATTAGATGCTGAAACAAAAGATCAAGTAATGCCGTTATTGGAAGCAATTCTTCAAGCACAGCCTACAATAAAATTGAAAAGTTATGCACAAACAACTGTTTCCATAACTATGCCAAAAAACAGATATGAAAAGATGGGTAAACCACAGGTAGGCGAAAGACTTCAGGTTGACTTGAAAAGATGTTAAAGATTTTTTTCTATTTCTGACATACTAACTAGTGGTAATGAACAACTAAAATTTTTGCAGACAAATACATTTGTTGCATCTTTCGGAAATTGCTTTCCTTCAAAAAATGGGTATTTTGATAATACATCAAGTGCGTTCTTATCGTCGATTTGTATAATAAGCGATTCAGGGATGAATTTTTTGTTCAGTGACCGTATTAACTCATGATTTTTTGAGTTTAGGATTGTAATTTCAGTTGGTTTGTTAGTTGCGAGGTATAATACGTTAAGAAGATATCCAAATGCGAATGGATTCTGCGCAGCC
>CAZBHD010000035.1:0-2537 GCA_964491985.1 uncultured Candidatus Nitrosopelagicus sp.
ATGAAAATATTGTTGTAGCTAATGCAGACTATGGAATTAGTGTACCTGCAGTTGTTGAGAATGGAATTTACTTCGGCACACAATTTCATCCAGAAAAATCTGGAAAAATTGGATCACTAATGATAAGAAATTTTCTTAGAGTGTGTAAACAATGAAGATAATCCCAGCAATTGATCTAATGAATGGGGAAGTAGTTCGTCTTTTTCAGGGTGATCCAAAACAAAAAACTGTCTACAGTGATAATCCAGTTCAAATAGCAAAGAAATGGGAAGATGCTGGTGCAGATATGCTACATCTTGTAGATCTTGACGCCACACTTGGATTAGGAGAAAACTATGATACTGTTAAAAAAATCTGTGAAAATGTTTCAATTCCCGTTCAGGTAGCCGGCGGTCTGCGTGATATTAAAAAAATTTCAGCAGTACTAAACTTTGCACAGAGAGCTGTTATTGGAACTATAGCTATGCAACTAAAGGAAAGCGACCAAGAACAGATTTTATCAAACTTAGTTTCACAATTCGGAAGAGAGAGACTAGTTGTTTCAATAGATCATGTAGATGGAGAAATTGTTACCCATGGATGGCAAAGAAATACTGGAATAAAATTACTAGAGGCCACAAAAGAGTTTCTCAGATACGGATTTTCAGAGTTTCTAAATACAAATGTCTCAAAAGACGGAACATTACAGGGTCCTGACATAGCATCACTCAAGAATATTTGTGAGATAAGTGGTGTAAACGTTATTGCCAGTGGTGGAATATCGAAAATTGAAGATGTACAGAAGGTCAAAGAGTATAATCCGTACGGAGTTATTCTAGGTAAAGCTCTTTATGAAGATCTGATTTCAATTGAGGAGGCGAAGACACTTTGACTCTAACTAAACGAGTAATTCCATGTCTTGATGTTGCTAATGGTAGAGTTGTTAAGGGACTAAACTTTGAATCAATCAAGGATGCAGGTGATCCCGTATTACTGGCAGAAAAATATAGTAATGAAGGAGCTGATGAATTAATATTCCTAGACATTACAGCGTCATCTGAACAACGCGAAACAATAAAATCACTTGTAAAAAAAGTTGCAGAAGTAATTGATATTCCATTTACAGTTGGTGGTGGGGTAAAATCACTTCAACATGCACGAGATATTTTACTTAATGGTGCAGATAAAGTTGCAATTAACACAGGCGCTGTAAAAAATCCTGACGTTCTTACAGAATTAATGGAACTCTTTGGACGTCAGTGTGTCGTCGTTGCAATAGATGCAAAACGGAATTATAATATTGAGAAAGGGAAAAATATTTTTTCTAAAGATGGGAAAAAGTTTTGGTTTGAAGTCTTTATTTATGGTGGGAAAAAAGGTACTGACTTGGATGCAATAGAATGGGCAAAAAGTGTTGAGACATATGGTGCAGGTGAAATTCTTCTCACCAGTATAGATAGAGATGGTACAAAAGATGGTTATGATACGTTACTTACACAAGAAATTGTAAACTCTGTTAGCATACCAGTATTTGCATCAGGTGGATGTGGCAAACCAGAACACATGATAGACATATTCAAAGACACTGGAGTCAGTGCTGCGTTAGCTGCCTCAATATTTCACTATGAGAGTCACTCTGTAAACCGCGTTAAACAAATGATAAAAGAAAACGGAATAGAAGTTCGTTATTAACAATTCTCTTCTATTGTTTTATGAAATTGTAATCAAATTACTCATTAAATATTAGTATATTTCATACGTATGAAGTTAAGTAATACTTAACTTGATATTAGGATATTTTAAGAAGTGATTTTGAGCGATTATGAATATGGCAAAGACACACCTGCAGTGTAGAGAATGTAAAAAAGAGTATGATCCTACTTTCAAGTATATCTGTGATGAATGTTTTGGACCCTTAGATGTAAAGTATAATTTTCCATCAATCACTAAAGATCAATTTAAAGAAAGAGAGAGTACCTATTGGCGTTATTTTGAGTTGTTACCAATAGAAGACAAAAATAATATTGTCAGTATAAACGCAGGAATGACACCTCTTGTCAAAGCAGAAAAACTAGGAAAAGAATTAGGACTCGACAATCTTTACATAAAGAATGATTCCGTTAATCCAACATTTTCATTTAAAGATAGACCAGCTGGCGTGGCAATATCCAAGGCAAAAGAATTTGGTTTAAAGTCAGTAGGATGTGCTTCCACTGGAAACTTGGCTTCGGCTACTGCAGCACATGCTGCAAAAGCAAACATGCCATGTTACATATTTGCTCCAAGTGACATTGAAACTGCAAAAATAGCGCAAGCACTGTCCTATGGTGCTGAATACATTTCTGTTGACGGAACATATGATGATGCAAACAGAATTGCAGCACAGATAGGTGATAGTAAAGGAGTTGGTGTTGTCAATATAAACATGAGATCATATTATGTTGAAGGTTCCAAGACACTTGCTTATGAAGTAGCAGAACAATTAGACTGGAATGTTCCAAATCATCTTATCGTACCAACTGGCAGTGGTGCTATGTTAAATGCAATTTGTTAAGGGT
>CAZBHD010000036.1:0-3020 GCA_964491985.1 uncultured Candidatus Nitrosopelagicus sp.
GGTTGCCCCATTCCTGGCATTAATCCAGGAGATTGTGTACCACCAACTCCTGCACCAGATGAAACTCTATCCAGTGTTTTTTTCATTTCCATTAGTGATTTGATGGCTAAAAATTCTAAAGCAGAATAAGCTACAGTGTAATCACCTAATTTTTGAAAAAATACTTTATCAGAAAGCTTTCCTGCTTTATACAAATTATTTGCATCTAGAAAAGATTCGTAATATCCTTGTGATTCATCAAATAGTGTAGATAATTTTTCGAAAGTCAGATTTAATGTATCAATTTCTCCCAATGACATGTTTGAAATTCTGTAAATCAGGTATTAATAGTTTAGAATAAAAATAGAAAAATTAGTAGAGCCTAAATTTTTTCTAGGGCTCTATCAATCATGTTTTGAAATGCTTCTTTAGAACCTGCGCCTACTTGTTGAGCAATTACTTCGCCTTTGTGCAGAAGAATTAGTGTTGGGATGCTAAATACATTGTATTTAGAGGCTAACTCTCCTACTTGGTCAACGTTAACCTTAACGAAATTAACTTTGCCCTCATAACCTCCTGCTAGTTCTTCAATGACAGGTCCAACCATACGACAAGGACCACACCACTCTGCCCAAAAATCAACAAAGACGGGTTTATCTGAAGTTACAACATCGGTTTCCCATGTTTTTACATCTGTTATTTGTGTTATTCCCATAACTATCAATAAATCTCACCCAAGCATATCTAAATATGTTGAGATCATTTCAAGATTAAATTACAACTAGGATAAAATTTATTTTTTTAAAATATACTTAAATGACGTAAAAAAATAAACGCAGTATGAGTGCTGAGCTTAGACTAAAAAAATTAAGAGGTTCTGGTGGTTCAATAATGGCACAAATTTCTGACGAACAGCAAAGTAAAGGAAATCTTGGAGGACCAGATCTATTTTTGGCACCTATAGGAAGATTAGACTCGAATAAAATTTCTAAATACATATGCAATTCATGTGAAAAGGAATTTGAAGGTAGTCCTAAGATTGACTTTGAAAATCCAAATGAAGAAGTTGCGGAAAATTTGATCTTAGTGGAACGAGGGCAATACATCTGTAATGAGTGTGGCTCAACAATTGCAGAATATCGTGATTTTAAGAAACCTGATGAAATGGGTCAAGTTGGTCTTGCAAATCCAATTGAACAAAATGACCAAACATCATTTACTGATTTTGAAAATTTTGCAGAGACCGATAATACAGTACAAGATGAAATATTTTCAGAAACCACACCAATCGATTCATCATTTAGATCAATAATGGGAATGGATGTATTTGATGAAAATGCAAAAAAAATTGGAGTCGCAAAGCAAGTTGGGGTTGATTCAAATCAAACAATCGTTTTAGTAGTATCTGATCATGAAGGAAATGACGCATCAATTAACTGGGATAGAATTGGAACGGTTGGTGAAGTTATCTTTTTAGGGAAAACTAGTTCAGGCGCAACTCAGAAACCAAAAATTCAACCCGGTGACGGTCTAAGATGTCCAAGTTGCAACTTTGATAATAAAACAGACTCAAAATTTTGTGAAAGTTGTGGAACAAAACTCTAGAATAGTCAGGCAAGATTTATCTTACTAATTTATTGACGAATCGTAATTTGGGTTCAAATTCAACAAAAAATCTAGTTAAGGATGTTATAATTATTATAGTCATTATAGCAGTTATCTGGATTGGATTACAAGTGATCTTTGGAACGTCAAATCCATTTTATGTTGTCTCGAGTGGAAGTATGATTCCTACCTTAGAAGTTTATGATGTTATAGTTGTTGAGGGAAATACATCTTTCCAAGATATCAATAAAGGTGACATTATAGTTTTCTTTTCACCAGCAAAATACGAACTTGGTGAAGAGAGAGTAATTGTCCATCGTGTGGATAGTATAATGAGTGAAGATCCAAGAATAATTCAGACCAAAGGTGATAATAATCCACGTTCAATGAAAAATGTAGATTATCCAATTACCGAGGAAATCTATCTTGGAAAAGTGGAGCATGTGATTCCCCAAGTAGGATATATAACACAAATTTTACAACCTCCCATAAATTATATCATAATTGCAATAATTATTGGAGTTATGATTGCTAAACAGGTGTATAAGAAAAAGAAAACGACAGTTTTTCAGAATACAGAAGAACCTGAGGCAAATGAGCAAAACAGATCTGATGAGATTAGTGATATAAAACTGGATGATGAGTATGTGAATGAAACAGACGGCATATCATCCCAAGATGATGAATCTGTGAATTCTAAAGACTATTCCGAAGATAAGTAATCTATTCGTTGTTTCCTAGGTGGAATACTCGTTTAAAGTAATCAGAGTTTTCATGTGCCTCTTCCGGATCTTCTTTTACTTTGGCTAGATCTTTTGCTAGTTGTTTCTTATAACCCAATTGCATTTGACGTGCAATCTGAATTCTTTGCGCTTGAGGAGAACCAGCACCGTGCATTGATTCAGTAAGATAACCAACTGCATTTCTGCCCATGGTCATATTCTCAATTAAACGCAAAATTCTCATTCGGTTCTCTACCTCAGCTCCTGATTTACCCTTCAAGTATTTTTTTAGTATAGGACCAGTTTCTGGACTTCGAAATTCAGCCTCTGATGGCAATGTAACTAATAGTCCACCAGCAATATCTTGGGCAAGTCTAGCTAACTCGTAAGGTAATCTTGTTACATTATGTTTACACACATTAGCCAGCATATCATCGTTCAAGAAGACACCAGATTTCATTTTATGACCTTGATACGAGGCAGCAATACCTGCAGCATAAATTGACTCGTTGAGATGTGTCATCTCAATTATCTTATCTTTGATATGTGATACCTTTGGTACACCATTATAATCAGCAATTGCAGCTGCAGCACCAATTAGAACATCACCTAAACCAGTCTTACAGACATAACTTCGTCTATGATAGCATGTGAATCTCTCAACTAACATTGATGCAAATTCGTATTCCCCATCCATGAATATCATTTCGTTTG
>CAZBHD010000037.1:0-5116 GCA_964491985.1 uncultured Candidatus Nitrosopelagicus sp.
TTAAACAGAAGTCTAAAGAATCTGCAACTTGAATGTGTAGATCTAATCTACCTTCACAATGCGGTCGAGGGCAATCCAGAAATGACAAAAGATACATTTCTTCAAAAATTAAAAGATGTGTTTGAATTTTATGAGCAGAAACGAAAAGAAGGCAAAATACGTTTTTACGGAATGGCAACATGGGAGTGTTTTAGGGTTGCGGAAGATCACAAGATGTTTTTATCATTAGAGAAGGTAATAGAGATTGCCAAAAGTGTCGGTGGCGATGATCACGGATTTAGATTTATTCAGTTGCCATATAACTTGCATTTTGATCAAGCATTCATGCAGAAAAATCAAATTGTGGAGGGTAAGTCTGTATCAATTTTAGATTCCGCTAAACAACTGAACGTTGGAGTGTTTACTAGTGTGCCATTAATGCAAGGAAGGTTATTGGATTGGGCAAAAAACAAACCCGAATTTTCAGCAGTGTCACCGTCAGTTGGATTACTACAGTTCATTCGTTCAACACCGGGTGTACTTGCACCGCTAGTTGGACAAAAGTCTGACGAGCATGTAACAGAAAACCTTGAAATTCTTAAAACTCCTCCATTTTCTGAAGAAGAATTTACAACTACAACAAAAAATCTTGTAGGATAACTAGGAACAATACAGTGATTTTTTGAAATCCTCAATCTGTATCGCGTAGTCACAGTTTTTACATACTATCCAATTGCGCATAGGTATTATGATTTTTAATCGATTGAATTCAGTTCTGAATAATTTAGTTTCGTTACATATGGGGCATAGTGCATATAGTTTTTTCATAAATCATTTTAGTTATTTCTAATATAAGATCCGCTTATAATTTATCAATTATAATTTGTTAGAGATAAATACGTCATAGGGCGCGAAACAATAATGTCAGTAACTGATCCAGTATGTGGTTTAGAATTTGATGAAAGTTTAGCTATAGTTCATGAATATAATGATAAAAAATACTATTTTTGTTGTAATGGATGCAGAAAGATCTTTATAAAAAAACCAAAAAAATGGAAAAAACGTGCTAAGTGAGTGGAAACTTTCCACACATTCGGCAAAAATTAGAGTTTTCAATTATTTCTGAATTACAATCAACGCATAGATTTTTTACATTTTGTCGTTCAGGTATTTTGAAGTTTTTTCTATAAATTTCATAATAATGTAATGACTCCTTCGTTCTAATCGTTACATCGTCATTATTTTTAATATTTTTTGTTTTCTCTGTAAAAACGTCATCCGTGATAATTGAATCAAACAGTTTTGTTAGGTTTGTGGTACCTGCACCATCTTGCATTGGTGTTTTTTCTCTCCAAATTACATTAGATGGAAGATCCCCTTCAAACGCTTTTCTTAAAATCCATTTACCAAACCTAACTCCATCCTTTTGATTGACCAGTAAATCGGCTGGAAGATTTTCTACTAGTTTAATAATATTCTCATTAATGAATGGCATTTGTATTGACATACCGAGTTTATGGGCAATTTTTTGTGAAGTGAAATGCATAATCTTTTTCATTCTATCTAATTCACTTGTTAGTTCATCATGATCTTTCTTTATCAAGAAATTATATCCCGCAAAGATTTCATCTGCACCATCACCAGTGATTACATTAACCACATTTTTCTTCTTCAGTGTATCTAAATAGAGATATGAGACAATTGAATTTCTGATCTCAATATCATTAAAGTTTTTTAGGATTTTAATTGAATTCTCGATTGCATTTAGCATATCATTTATTTCTACATATCTCAATTCTAGAGGAATTTCAATATGTTTTGCACTAATCTGTGAATATGATAAATCTGTACCAAGAAAATCTTTAGTGATTATTGTTAATGCATTGACACTTTGCTCTTTTTTTATGGATGCTAATATACTACTGTCAAGTCCTCCTGAGAATGCAACCCAATCTGCATCACATTCAATGGTGATCTTTTCTAATTCTGATCTAACCTTTGTAATATCATCATTCATAGTTACCCAAAATTGTGTAGAAATCATGAGTAAATAGTTATAGCTAATTTTAATCGGATTTTTATATTAAAGGAAATCACATGATTCATGCTATTACCAGCAGAAATTGAATCCAAAACTTTGATACCTGCATTACGTGCAATTATAGCAAAAACTCTTGCAGAAAAACACGAGATACGCGAAGAAGTTATATCAAAAATGCTTGGTGTTACACAGGCAGCTATTAGTAATTACATTCGTGGTACAAGAGGTGATCCAGAGCTAATCAAAAAACTTCTTACAGAAAAACAAGTGTCAGAAATGATTAACGACATATGTGATAATCTGTCATCCGATAAGGCATACACACCAGCTAGTCTTTCAATGTTTATAGGATTATGTAACTACATCAAGTCTAGTTTACTCATATGTGATATTCATCATAATCTAGAATCAGATATTGATGAGGCAATTTGCAAAGAATGTGAAAACATGCTTGTAAAGGGACCAGGAAGCGTATTTTAATTTTTAACTAAGAATATTTCAATATTTGAAATCATCCTGCCATCATTAGATGAGATTTCACTATCCAATAGTATTCTATCAATTTTTGAGTTATTCTTTAGAAAATTATCAATTATAATATTGGCAATTGATACAGCATTTGGTATTAGATCTCCCTTTGCTTTTAGACAAAGTTTTCCCATCTTCGACATTTGCATTAGTGCATCTGTTGCACTTTGCATGATAGGATCATCTTCCACAAAAAAATCATTCTCTTGTTCAGTTTCTTGAATTCCCAACTTAATTATAATTTTTTATAGTATGTTTTTAAATATTATAGACCTATCATTCATTTTTAAATTCAAATAGAGGAATATTTTGAAAATCACCGTTTGGTAATACACGTCGTATAGAAATTGGAATTAACCTTTGCTCTAATTCCTCCATAGCTATGTCAAGTGATGTTGTAGCATTTTCTGGAATTTCAATAAATGTTGGTGCACCTAATGATAATTGTAATGCACGTGCACCCATAATTCTTGCTTTTTCTAATCTTGTTAATATTGGTGGACCCATGAGAATTTTACCCTCCTCGGTTAATTCCTTAATTTCATGTGCACCATCAGACATGATAATTTCTCTATTTCTTATTACATCACATTGCTTATCTAACTCCTCCAATTCTTTATCAGACAGTGGACCCTTCTGCTCACGTAGTTTCCTGAATGTCTCAATTGCTTTCTCCAAGCTGGCGTTTACACTAACTTCAGCGTCTGCATTAGATTCTTCTAATGTTTCTTCCATCTCAAGAATTGGCTCTGATTCATTACTAGTAGTTTTATTATCCTTAGTTTGTGACAAGTATAATTTTTAACCACATGAGCCAATATATAATCCAAACATTCTGATATATCGATGAGTGGTACTTCTGTTTCTAAACTATCATTGATTTTAGAAATTAAAGGTAAATTCAAAATACGTTGTGAGCTAAAACGCCATTTAGCCCCAACATTAGTTGGAAAGATCAATCGTTCATTACCATTAAGTGGTAATTCTCACTCCATAGAGAAAAATGCAGTATATTTTCAGACATCAGTAGAAGCAGGTTTACAGCGAACGAGAAGAGAATTTAAAAAAGGAGATATTACATTTTTATCAGTAGGTCATGCAATCTGCTTTTTTTACAGTGATTCAAAAACTCAAAAAGAAATGTCACCCATTGGAAGAGTTTTAGATGATCCTAATCTACTAAAAAACGTTGAATCAGGCGACGAAATTATACTTTATTGTGATACTGGCGCATATACATAATGCCCACTGAAACCACCAACTTTTTTTACAATACCCTCAGCAAGTGATTTTTTCAAAAAGGCATTAGCAGTTGAAATTTTTACATTAGTTTGCCTTGCTAGTTCCTGGACTGTGATAACTTTTGTAGAGCCCACAATTTTTGCAGCCTCCTGCTCGTTAATGAAAACTTCTACTTCTCTCGTCTCAGAATGACCTTTTTTTTCTTTTTTACCTTTTGCATCTTTTGGTTTTTGTGTTTTTTCATTTGCTGAAACGGACTTATTTTTATTTCCCACGCTGTTTCATTTTTGATGCTATTTATAAACGAACAAAATTTTTTGTTCGGTTGCAACTTTATTAACACTGAAATAAAATATCATACATGGGTATTGTTAACAAGGGCGCAAAATGTAATGTTGATGGCTGTGATGAAGATGGTGTTCGTTCTCTTAATACTAAAAAAGTTGAGGATGCAGGGTTAAGACTTGATTCTTCTGGTAAAAAATCTGTTTTATGTAAACAACACTATAAGGAATGGAAAAAAGAGACTAAAGACGACCGAGATCTTGAGCGTGCAAGATATGACCGCACATAATCATGGAAGATAGTATGAATTATCTTGCTTACAATCAGTAATCTGATATAACGTATTTCTAATATTCTCTAATGTTTCTTCGGTTTCGGCGTTCATTACCTCTTGCTGAAGATTCATCATCATGTTAGTGTTAAATGAGTTGACTGACATATGCCCATTAAGGTTCTGTTCTATACAACCATTAATTTCATTTAGAAGTGATTGTTTATCTAGATCACCTGATTGTGTTGATACTGGCAAATTTAATGTGATATTATTATCACTAAAGACAAATGCTGACACTGAAAATGCTATAACTGCAATTGCTATCAGTCCAATAACAAATGATTTTCCCATAAAACCATCTATTTATGCTCACTTTTAATTTTTACAGATTTTTACCGAATGACTTATCATGGTAACCAATTAAGATGCAAATATGGCTAAAAGAAAACATGGGAAACATATGAGATTTGCTGATCAAAAAGCTGAAAGACGAAAAATGAAAACCAGTAAAAAATAACATACTAACGAAATAACATGAAGATTATTGATGTTGCCGAACCATCTAAAATAAATCGTGAACCAGACCAAACCGTTTCATTAATTCAAAATGGAAAATCCGTTGAAGATGGATTTCAGATTCAAACGGTGCAAATGCGTTCTTACAAACAGAATGTGGATAAAAATCTTGGAACTTTTACAATTATTACTGCATATGTGGAAACCGATCACGGTTCTATTGAAATACTGTATGATGAAGGATATAGGGG
>CAZBHD010000038.1:0-6777 GCA_964491985.1 uncultured Candidatus Nitrosopelagicus sp.
GCAAGCATAGGGGCCCCTGGAGCCTTTGACCCCAGTTCGAGTCTGGGCCGGGCTATTTTTAATTATCTAGAAGCTTGAGCTACTCTTTCTAATTCGTTCTTTTTCTTGATAGATGGTGCCAGAGGATCATTATTTGCTGCAAGAATCAAATGTTCTGTAATATATTCTTCTATAGGTTTTGGATTTGAAAATGTTGCCTCTTTTATTGCATCTGCAATAAATCGCAAGGCTAAATCAACTCTTCGTAGTGGTGCAACATCAACAGACACATGATAGACAGTTCCTCCATAAACTATTCTAGTTGTATCTTCATTTGGTGCAGAATTCTCAATTGCCCGAACAAGAATTTCAACAGGGTTTTTACCAGTTTTTAAATGAATAATTTCAAAAGCAGTTTTTACAATGTTTAATGAGTGATGCTTCTTTCCACCTTGTCTGCCCGTGTTTTTCGCATATTTTTTTCCGAAATGCATCAATTTGTTTGCTAATCTTTCAACAATATTCACTTGCCCCTTGTTGTATCTCTTTAAAGCTGAACGACCAAAATCTAATGGTATAATAACTTGCTTAAGAGAAATTGCAGTTTTTAGTCCTACATCTTTAATCTCAATCTCAGTAGTATCCCATTTTCTGAATAAAAGCATTTTTTGCTCTGACAATTCTATCTCCTTGGTTTTTCTTTTTTACCTAAAACGAGTTCACGTAATGATGTATTATTGACTTTAAAAATTTTAAAACGAACTCCTGGAATATCGCCCATAGCACCACCTTGCGTTGCACCCATTCCTTCAACGTGAACTTCATCATGTTCATCGACAAAATTCATTGCACCGTCACGTGGCAGAAATGCTGTAATAGATTTACCATTTTTAATTAATTGAACTCTCACACATTTTCTGACTGCGGAGTTTGGTTGCTTTGCTTCAACACCAACTTTTTCTAAAACAATTCCTTTAGCCTGAGGAGAACCTGCAAATGGGTTAGATTTTTTATCTAATCCTAGTTTTCTTCTTTTATATGTAGAAATAGACCAACGTTGTTTCTTTCTTTTTTCTTTAAGATCTCTTCCTGCAAATAATCCTAAAGGTGATTTTGCCATACTACCACTCCAAAGATGCAGCCTGTTGGCTATTAATTATAATATTTGTAATTTGAAAGTATCGTCTTCCAAGTAATCTTGCTTTTTCAGCATTACGACCTTCTCTTCCAACAACAATACCCTTCTTTGCTGGATCAACTGTAATCACAGCCTGAAAAGTACCATCAAGTTTCTCAGAGATTTTAATATCTGTGATATATTTTTCGTTTAAAATGTTTTTTAAAAATCGTTCTTTATTATCAGAATATTCAACCAATTCAACATTCCTATTAATTTTATTTTGCAGTGTTTTGATATGAGAGCCACCCTTTCCAATAGCTAATCCCATCTTTCCTTCATTGACAACAAAGATTAATCTGTCTAATTTTTCGTCTTCTACACAATCTCTAGCAGTTGCTTTGGTTATATTCTGGAATAATGACATTAAGCGCATTTGATCAGTTGTAAGTTTTATTTCTTGTGTCATGGTTTATCTTAATTAATCAAAAAATTTTTGTGTCTCATTTAAACCTTGATTGGATGTCATAGTTAAGAAGGTATTTAATATCATGTTAAGATTCGGATTCTTTTTTCAAGGAAGTTATATCACTTTCTGATATTTTTGGAAGTGAGATTGTAGAAACTCGAAATTGTAATCCACATAATTTTCCAAGATTTACTGACGTTCCATCAAATTCCAATGTCTGAATTTTAGATTTTTTTGCGTCAGATTCAATTTTTTCACGAGTTTCTGTTTCTACTGATTTTGATAAAATAACAAGTTTTGATTTTGAAATTGAATTCAAAACTTGTTTAGTTCCCAGAATGCATTGATCTTCTTTGATAGCATCTTTCAATGTCTTTTCTAGTAATTTTTGTGTCATGGTTCTTGTAAATACAGCTAGATTTATGCGACTTATAGATTTATTGTACCTAATATCCACGGCTATTCCTGTCAGGTTTGTCAATGTTTGGATTTCTAAAACCATGTTTCTCCATCATATGATTTAGAAATCGTATATCACTATCGAAATGTTCTCCACAAACTGAACAATCACTCATAATAATTTACTGAATTTCATGCATATAGTTGTTATATTATAATGCCAGCACTACTGCTTCCCAAGTACTCGCGTACCTTAGTAACACAGCAGCGACGTTAGGTTTGACTTCCAGGTTCGGAATGGGACTGGGTCGCACACCAACGCTATGACCGGCTTATATTATTTTAAGAAGCCTTCTCTATTAAGGTAACGAAATTTTGAGTATTCTAAGAAAATTATGAAGCGTATAGTTTCATAGAAGTATAAATTAAAGAAAATAGCGAATACGATATGACACACCGTGTAGCAGTATTGGATAAAGAATTATGCCAGCCGAAAAAATGTGGACTTGAATGTATCAAATATTGCCCTGTGAATAAATCAGGTGCTGATTGTATAATACTTAACGAGGAGACGAAAAAAGCACAGATTGATGAAGATATTTGTAATGGATGCGGTATTTGTGTTAAAGTTTGTCCGTTTGATGCAATTACAATTGTAAATTTAGCAAGTGAGTTATCAAGTGATAAAATTCATCAATATGGAATAAATTCTTTCAGGCTATACAAACTACCTACTCCAAAGAAAGGCGAAGTTGTTGGATTACTAGGTAGAAATGGCATGGGTAAAAGCACTGTTGTAAATATCCTATCAGGTAATCTACAACCAAATCTTGGAAATTATTCTGAACCTCCACAATGGGATGATGTTTTAAAATTCTACAAAGGTACAGAGTTAAAATCACATTTTGAGGAGATTAAAAATGGAAATATTCGTGCGTCTATAAAACCACAACAAGTTCATAATGTTGTAAATGCATTTGATGGAACTGGAAAAGAACTTTTAGAAAAATATGATGAACGTGGTGTGTCAGGGGAATTAATAAAAATATTAGGTTTGATAAATTCGGTTGAACAGAACTTGAATGAATTAAGTGGTGGAGAATTACAAAGATTGGCAGTAGCTGTCTCAGCTTCAAAAGAGGCAGATTTTTATTTTTTTGATGAACCTTCGTCATACAACGATGTATTCCAGAGAACTGGAGTAGCAAGAGTAATACACAGTTAAGCAGAATAGGGAAAGAGTGTCATGGTAGAAGAACATGACTTGACATTGTTAGATTATTTGAGTGACTATATCGAGGTTCTGTATGGTGTGCCTACAGCATATGGAATTGTTTCAAATGTGTTATCAACGAAAGTTGGTATTAATGCATTTCTAGATGGATATCTAGCATCTGAAAATGTTAGATTTAGAGACAAAAAATTCACATTTGATGCATCAACTGCAACAGATGAAATTCAACAAGGAGACATAATTGTGTCATATCCAAAACTAGAAAAAAAATATCCGTCTTTTTCAGTATCGATTGATCCTGGCGAAGTAAGAAAAGGTGATCTACTAGGTATAATGGGTGCTAATGCACTTGGAAAAACTACGATGATGAAAATGATTGCAGGGGTTGAGAAACCTGATTCTGGTTCTATTGATAAAAAAATAAAAATTTCATACAAGCCACAGTATCTCACAAACGATGTTGACATAGAGGTTGTTACAATGTTAGAGAATGCAAATGGTGGATCTATAGATGGTACCACCGAAGAAGAGCAAATCATTGAGCCACTAAGAATTAAAAAATTATACAATAAATCAATGAAGTATTTATCAGGTGGAGAATTACAAAAGGTTGCTGTAGCTACTTGCCTTCTTAAAAAGGTCGATCTATACGCACTTGATGAACCCTCTGCATTTCTAGATGTTGAAGATAGAATTGCTGTTGGAAAATTTCTTCAAAAGTTTTGTCGTTCTTTTGGCAAATCTGCTATTGTAATTGATCATGATCTTCAACTAATGGATCTAGTCTCTGACTCTATGGTTATTTTTGAAGGAGTATCAAGTGTAGAAGGATATGCTACATCACCACTGCCAAAAATTGATGCAATGAACAGATTCCTCAAGTCATTAGAAATTACATTTCGTCGTGATGAAAAAAGTAGACGGCCCAGAGTTAACAAAGATGGAAGTAGGCTTGACAAAGACCAAAAAGATAATCAGAACTATTACTATAAAAAATGACAAGAATGCTAAAAAAAGCATTAGAAGGTATACTTTCAGACAAAGATAGTAAGGATCTTGTTTCTGCATTTGATCAAATCGGTGATATCATCATAGTGCGAATACCAGATTCGTTAGTTTCAAAAAAGAAGATTATCGGGAAGATTCTGTTAGAACAAGTAAAGACAGCAAAATCAGTATTTTATCAATCCTCACCTGTAGAAGGTGATTTCCGTACACGGAATTTACAATTAATTGCAGGTGAGAAAAAAACAGAAACGGAATACAGGGAAAATGGTTGTCGGTTCCTTGTAGATGTAGAAAAAGCATTTTTCTCGCCACGATTATCTACCGAACGAGAAAGAATTTCAAATCTTGTAAATGATGATGATGTTGTAATCAATATGTTTGGTGGTGTAGGTATGTTTTCAATACTTGCTGCAAAGAAAACACGATGTATTGTTTATAACATTGATATCAATCCAACAGCCTCAAAATTATGTGAAGAAAATATCAAACTAAATAAACTCAAAGGCGATGTAATTTCACTTAACGGTGATTCTTCAGTAATAATTAATGAACAATTACAAAACAAGGCTGATCGTGTATTGATGTTATTACCTGAGCGCTCAGATGAATTTCTAGATACAGCAATCTCATCTTTAAAAAAAAATGGTTTCATACACTATTACTCTCATATTCATGCAGAAAAAAAACAAGATGCACCAAAACTATCTGAAGATCATTTTTTAAGCATAAATAAAACACATGCAAAAATTATTTCTTCAAAAAATGTCAGACCAATTGGACCAAGGTTTTATCAAACTGTTATAGATGTAAAAATACAGAAAAACTAATTTTCGTCATCAATTAGTGATGTTGGTTTTGAAGAAGTAGTGGCCATCATATAACCAATCCAAGAAACAACCCCAAGAACACCACCAACAATCATTAGAATGGTTAGTTGTAAAACTATAGGACTCCATTCAGACAGCATCAATAGATATGCATAAACAAAAAAACTAGATATTGCTAAAACGAAAATTATGATTCCTGTTACACTACGGCGTTGCATGTTATTTTCAGACTAATCCAGTTATTTAATTGAAACTAGAATTCAATAGCCATCATATACGCATCTTCACCATCACGATAATACGATCGTAACCGTTGTTTAACAGACATGCCTAATTTTTCATATAGTCTTACTGCATCAGTATTACTACATCGTACTTCAAGATACATTTCGTCACATTGTTTCTCCTTAACACCTTTGAATGCTTCTTCTACAAGCGCACTACCAATACCACTTCCACGGAAGTTATCTAAGACCGCCACAGATACTACATGACCCTTTTTGACAAAACCCAATTTTTTAAAATTCGAAAATCCAAATTCAGATTTACACATAATATATCCTATAGAAATTCCCTCTTTCTCAGCAATAAGAAATGATTCAGGCAAATCGGAAAGTAAACTTTCATAAAAATAATCAGAATAATGTTCTGGAAGAGTCTTCATGTTGATCTCCATGACAGATATTATATCAGAAGTATCACATCGACGGATTATGGTACCATTAAACTCCCTTAGGATAACCTGCATAAAACAAATACAGATACACAATTATTTAATTCTAAGCTGGAAAAGCAATTATTGAATCAAATCTGATAATCCATGATGATAGAGCCAACTAAAGAAGAGATTCAAAATACAGTCTCATCACTATTTGATATTACTGATACAGAAACCTCACTCACTAAAATAAAATTTCGTTTTAGAAATAGTGACTTTAAGGAAAAATTTGTAAAATTAACACAAATATTAGAATCAAGAAATCTTGTTTGTGTCTTAGAAAGGAAGGCTGATGGAGTTTTTCTTACAGTATCTAAATTTCCACCATTAAAACAAAGAAAATGGTTATCAAAAACATGGACCCCAAGAATTCTTTTTTCAGTTACAGTAGCAATGGTGTTAATTGATGGATTCTTCAGAACTGCAGGACTAAATTCATTCATGCCGATAGGTGATCCACTTGGAGTTGCAATTCTTTATGCATGGGCACTTATTGGCATATTGGGTGTTCATGAAGCAGGACATCTCATTGCTGCAAAGTGGCATAAAATAAAAACAACTTGGCCATATTTTATTCCAGGTGTCCCAGTTTTTGGAATTCCAACATTTGGTGCATTCATCCAATCAAGAGGTCTAACTGTAAATCGTGACATATTATTTGATATTGCAATTGCTGGACCAATAGCAGGTCTGGTTGTTGCAATTGTTGTTGCGGCATTTGGAGCATACACATCACCTGTAATTGATAGTCAACTTGCAGAACAAATGTTCGGTGCATCACAGTTGATACAGATGAATGAAAATCTGATAATGATTGGAATGCTTGAATTATTTGATAAAAATGGTGATGATGTTGAAGTTATAATGTCACCAATCATGTTTGCGGCATGGCTTGGATTTTTAATTACGTTTCTTAATCTCCTTCCCGCGTGGCAGTTAGATGGAGGTCACATGTCACGTGTACTTCTAGGTCAAAAGTGGCATAAGATTGCAACATACGCAAGCATGGGTGTTCTTGTTTTGTTA
>CAZBHD010000039.1:0-8232 GCA_964491985.1 uncultured Candidatus Nitrosopelagicus sp.
TAAAATCTACAAAACGTTCTGTTAAATCAATCCCTGTTGGTGTTGGTTTTGGAATATCCAACGCAGCAGATGTAAGAAAATATGTATCTGTGGGTGCAGATGCAGTAATTGTTGGCAGTGCTAATATCAAAATCATGGAAATCACGCCTATCTCAAAACTAGAATAGAAGATTTTCTCATTCACGAAAAAATTGAAAAGACAGACCAAGTAGAACGAATAGAATAAAAATAGGATAATTCTTTCAATTATGTGCAGACGAAGTTTATTTTTGTTACAGGCGGAGTTATGTCCGGTCTTGGTAAGGGTGTAGTCGCATCTTCAATTTCAAAATTATTACAATTATCAAATCAGAAGGTTTCTTGTGTTAAAATTGATCCATACTTGAATTTTGATGCAGGAACAATGAATCCTATTGCACATGGCGAAGTGTTTGTGACAGAAGATGGCGGAGAGTGTGATATGGATATAGGAAATTATGAACGATATCTAAATCAAAACATCCCAAAATCTCATAATATCACAACAGCTCAAATTTATTCTAGTGTAATAGAAGCCGAAAGAAAAGGAAAATATCTTGGCGCATGCGTTCAAATAATTCCACATATTACAAATGAGATAAAAAATAGAATTAGAGCAATAGCAGATGATGAGCAATTAGATATATTGGTTGTAGAATGTGGTGGAACTGTTGGTGATATTGAAAGTCTTCCATTCTTAGAAGCGCTACGACAAGTCAAAGTGGAAGAAGGCTCTGACAGTGTTATCTTTGTACACGTTACACTTGCGCCATCATTAGATGTTGTTGGTGAACAAAAGACAAAACCAACTCAACACAGTGTTCAAGAATTAAGAAGAATTGGTATACAGCCAGATTTGCTTTGTGTTAGATGTACATCACCGTTAGAAGAAAAAACAAAACAAAAAATCTCAATGTTTACTAATGTAACAACAAAAGATGTCTTTTCATGTCATGATGTTAAATCCATTTTTATGGTGCCACAAACATTATTTGAACAAGGATTAGTTGATATTATTTTTAAGAAGTTTGAACGTGTAGGATATGTAAATGCGTCAGCAAATTGGGATAAATGGAATAAAATAGTTAACTCAATGGATACAAATGGTGAACCAATTAAAATTGCAATGGTGGGAAAATATGTTACATTGGCTGATAGTTATGTCAGTGTAAATCATGCATTAAAACACGCAGGTGCATCTATTGGTCGACCGATAGAAATTGATTGGATTGATTCAGAAACCCTAAATGGAAACATAAACACTCTTGAAAAATATGGTGGAGTCTTAGTCCCAGGTGGATTTGGAACTAGAGGTTCTGAAGGAATTATTGAAACTGCAAACTATGCTCGTGACAAAAATATTCCATATCTAGGAATTTGCTTTGGTTTCCAACTTGCTGCAGTATCATTTGCAAGAAATATGTGTAATTTACCAAACGCTAATTCAACGGAAATTGATAATGATGTTGAACATGCAATTATTGACATTTTACCAGAACAGGATGACGTAACTGATATGGGTGGCTCGCTTAGATTAGGGGCAAATAAAATAAACATAGGTGATAAGACTAATGCTCAAGAAATTTACAAATCTAATCTTATTTCCAAAAGACATCGTCATAGATACGAATTCAATACAAAATACCTTGAACAGTTTAAAGAAAATGGTATGATCTTTTCTGGTGAAAGTGATAAAGGAAGAAGAATGGAGATACTTGAAATTCCATCACATAAGTTCTTCATGGGTGTACAATATCATCCAGAATTTGATAGTCGACCTGGATTTCCGGAAGAAGTATTCAAAGCATTTACAATTGCATCCGGACAAAAATAGTTTAATTAGTCTAATTTTGAAATTTCATAAATTTTTTGTCGTGAATCCCTAATAGAGATCTTGCGTTTCACATACCCCTTATCTAATAAATGACTCATAGCTAACCGAACAGTTCTATCTGGTAAAAGTGTCTTAGCAGTTAACTCCTTTTGTGTCATAGAACCTTCATATTCTAAAATCTTTAATAGTAATTTTGAACTTGGTGGCATGTTAAAAAGGTCTTCTGCAAGTTTTACTTTTTTAGCAAGTGCCGATATTGCAGTTGTATCTTTTGTTAAACGAATGATTTTTGCTGGTGGAACAAATTTGGTAGCTTGCACAATCTTGTTAACTTTATAGCGATCAAGACCATCTAATACGACTTCACAGTATAATCTAGCTGAAATTTCATCAATCTCAATTACACTATCGTTTGACACTATTAATGGACGTCTTATTACATCCAATGAATTAACAGAGATTATTCCAAACACTGATGAATCTTGAAATATTACTGGACCGCCAGCGGACATTGAGTAAGCTGATGAACCGATAGGTGTTGATATGATAATACCATCACTACTATCATGCCACACTTCGTCACCATTAACACGTAGTATATGCTCCATTAGCATAGCACTTTTTGACGGAAAAACAGCCACGTCATTTAATACAGGATACACACTTTTACCATCAATTTTTACGCCAAGTCTGGTAACCTCCTCAATACGATAATCCATTTTTTTCAGTCTTTTTACATAAGTTGAAAATTGTTTTAGATCAACTTGGGCAAGAAACCCATCTGATTCAGATTCATTTATTCCCAATACTGGAATGGAGGAATCAAATGTTCTATGGAAATAATTTCGGACACCTTTATCACCACCAAGTACAAGAACACAGTCAGCTTTTTTGGATTTGGTTTTTGAATTTAGATTAAAGTGATTAATTCCAAACTCATCCAATATTTGACTCAAATAAATTGATGATGAATCAGTTAGTCCACTACCAAATATGCCAACTTGCATGGATAATCAATCTCTCAAACTGCCATATATGTTAGATCTGCCTAAATTTTAGCATATTATAAAAATAGGAACCATTATTTTCTACGGCACCCTTTCGTGGAACTTTCTCTATACCAAACTTTTTTGTTTCAAGTGCTGCCTGAGCAGCACCTCCTGCAAATGATAATGCCCACAAAAAATCTTTTTCGCGTAACATTGTACAGCAAAATGTTGCACAAAAAATATCACCTATACCGGTAGTATCAAATAACTCTAGATTTGGTAATCTTATTGAATAAATTTTATCTTTAACTAATAAAGAAATATCCTGCTTATTAGTTAAGATAACGTTTTCTATACCATTTTTTTGTAATAACAATAACCCAGCATCATCACTAACACCAGTAAGTGAAAATAATTCATCAGGACTTATTTTGATTGCAGAAACACCGTCTAGTTCAAGTTTTATTTGTTTCAGTAATATTTTATTATCTGAATTATGATTACGCAAAAATCCTTGTGGATCTAATAATGTAAAATTGGTTGACTGTTTGATTTTTTTAAATAATTCATCAGTAATTTCATCATAAACTGGACTGATAATAACACCGTCATTATCTTCGTCGATAAACTCGATAGGCTCACAACGATTTTGAATGAATAATTCCCTATCAGAGTTATTTAGAACTATTTTGAACCTTGTAGTATTATCATTAGATAGACCATTTTTCATACTGATTTTATTTTGTTCTAAAAAATCTATTAGTGGAAAATCAATGCCATATTTGGTTGAAAGAGTGACATTAAATTTTTGATTTCTTGCCGTTAAGGAGCAATAACATGCTGGACCTCCAGGAACATCATACACATTATCACCATGTACTATACTGTCAATTGTACAATGTGAGTATATTCCAACTTTCATAATACTACTTGTGTGATTTTGAGTGTTTAGTCTTTAATTCTTTTTGACGTTTAGCCATAATTTTCGCGTTATCATGTTCTTTGTCAAGCTCTTCAAAGAATTTATTCGAAAAACCTTTTTTGTCAATAGTCCTAGGTTGTTTAGGCATTAGTAGGATCCTGCTCAGGTATTATAGAAAGTGTAGTTGTTGCAGTTACGTTAGGTATCGTCCTAATTTTTGTTGTTATAATATTCTCTATAATCTGTGATTCTTCTGCTTGAATTTTAACAAAAATATCATAATATCCAAATGTACCTTTAGCCTCTTTTACATGATTTACATCCAATAATGCTTTGAGTATTTCCATCTCATGTGCAATCTTACACTGAACTAAAACATATGCAGTTTCCATTTAGTCACCCTTCATCTGTTCTCTTGTTTTAAATTCTGGAGTAATTCCTAGAGGCTCATAATTTCCAGTAGTACATGTAAAACACATGGAATCTAACGGTATTCCAACTGCATTAGCAAGATTTTCTGCATCGTTATATCCTAGAAAATCAGCACCAATATCATTTCTAACTTTCTCAATCATTTCCTGTTCTGTGTATTCTTTTCCATCTTTGTAAGTTGCAAGCTCTTCTTGTGAAGGAAAGTCAATTCCTGCGTAACATGGAAACTTTATTGGTGGATATGTTATCATCATGCTTATTTTTTTGGCGCCAGAACGACGCAGTGCCTTGATAATAGCTCTTGAGCTAGTACCACGCACAAGACTATCATCAATCACAACAACATGTTTTCCTTGTATTACTTCTTTGATAGGAATAATCCATCTATTTATCTCAACTCGATCACTTTGATGTGGTTCAATAAAACTTCGTAATGGTCCTTTTTTGCTATAACGGTCTTTAAGTAATCCTTCATCAAATTGAATACCAAGTTCTTGTGCATAACCTAACGCAGCAGGTCTTGCAGAATCAGGAACAGGAATTACAAGGTCTGCATCTTTTAACGGATATTTTTTTGCAAGAAACTGACCAATTCTTTTTCTTGCTAGGTAGATGTTAGTGCCTTCCATTTTACTCGATGGCTGTGCAAAATATGTAAATTCAAATGAACAATGTGCACGGCTTTTATCATCAGAAAACATTTCTGTTTCCAAACCATCATTACTTATCTTAATCAATTCTCCAGGAATTACATCTCTGACTAATTTTGCGCCAACTGCAGACAATGCAGCCGATTCGGAGGCAACTATATTTACAGAATCTTGTTCTTTGTAACCTAAAACCATCGGTCTGAATCCTTTTGGATCTCTCGCAGCATAAACTGCATCCGCATCTGAAAGGAATGTAAAACAATATGAGCCTACCATTTCGTTTTTAAGAATTGATAATGCACTTCCAAGTTTACCATTTTCGGTGATTAATGATACAAGACGTTGCGCAGCAATTAAAGTGTCACTAGCATTTTGTGGTGTAAATGTACATCCTCCTACCAAATTAGATAATTCTTCTACATTTGAAATGGTGCCATTATGTGCAACACATAGATCTTGTACTTTTAATGGCTGAGCATTCTCAAGATCACTTTTTCCAACAGTTGAGTATCTCACGTGGCCAATTGCCGCATGTGATGCATATTCTTCAGTGATTTTTTTAAACTCATGTGATGATGCTGATACTAATCCAATTCTCTTTAATGGGGCCTTATTAGGAACTGCCAATCCCCATGCTTCCTGACCACGGTGCTGAAGTGCCCTTAATGCATCTAAAACCATTGGTATGACATTTGTATCCCCGTTACTAAAAATACCAACTACCCCACAGTTTTCTTTAACCATTATCTAATATCTCCTTTAATGCATTGAAATATTTTCTTTGTGCTATCTCAATATTCACTTTCACTAAATTCTTTGATTTGTGATTAATACTAATCTGATCGCTAGTAAAAGTTCCTAATACACCGAAGTGGTTTTTCTTCTTTGCAAGAATCTGTTTAACTTGTTTAATATTCTTTTTAGTTATGACTAGTAAATATCTAGAATGCGACTCAGAAAATAGTAGTTGCTCTGAATGAATATTTTTCTCTGATGGTGATTTCGCAATATCAATATCACAACCAACTCCTCCAAAGACTGACATTTCTGATACTGCAATCGATATACCGCCTTTAGCACAATCATGAACTGATTTAACAAGATCTTGTTTAATCAATGATAATACAGATAACATGTTTGATTTTGAACTCTTAAAATCAACCGTAGGGCAAATGCCACCAATAAAATCATCAATGTATTCAAAATATTCCGAGCCACCAAGCTCATTTTTTGTATTACCGACTATGACTAGATAATCACCCGGTTCTGGTGGTATTGGGTGTAGTGGAGTCTTGTTAATTATTCCTAAAACTCCTATCAAAGGAGTAGGTTTGATTGGTCCTGAGGGTGTTTCGTTATAGAAGCTAACTTTTCCACCTACGCATGGAACTTTAAGAAATTTTGCAAAATCAGTCAACCCCTCAAGTGATTCCATAAATGTCCAAAAAATTTCTGGATCCTCTGGATTACCAAACTGAAGATGGTCAACCATTCCAATTGGTGTTGCGCCAGTACAAACTACATTTCTACATGCTTCTTCAAAACAACCAATTGCACCATCCCTTGGATTAAGATAACAATGCTTTGGATTACCGTCAATTTTTACAGAAAGAAATTTTCCATTATCCAATCTAAGAACGGATGCGTCATAACCTGGTTTTATTACAGTTCTAATTCCAACTTCATGATCATATTGTCGATATACCCAGTGTTTACTTGCAATATTTGGGCTAGAAAGCAATTCTAAAATGATTTTAGAGTAATTTGAAATGTTTTTTGCCTTTTTGAAAGTTTTTATTTTTTGGAGATATTTTGGTTTTGATGTTTTCCTATCAAGAAGTGGTGCACGTGCGACAAAATCCGCTGGAAGTAATGCCAAAGTTTTTTTTCCTTTTTTTACATGCATCATTTTATCATTTTTTACATGACCAATCACTGAGCATTTAATTCGAAATTTATCACAAATCTCTTTTAATTTTTTTATCTTTTTTTTATTTGTAATAACAAGCATTCGCTCCTGTGATTCTGATATCATTATTTCATCTGGAAATAATCCTGATTCTCTAGTGTGAATGTTATTTACATCTAATTCAATTCCAATTCCTAGACTTTCTGCAGTCTCGGAAATTGCACATGATAAACCTCCTCCACCCAGATCTTTCATTGCATTAATACATTTTTCATTTCTTGCTTCTAAAATTGCTTCAATAATTAATTTTTCAATAAATGGATCAGGAATTTGTATAGCTGATCTATCTTCACTCTCTAATGAATCGGATGCAAATTGTGAACCGCCTATCCCATCACGACCAGTTGAACCTCCAATTAATACAACCAAATCTCCAGTTTTTGCATGATTTTTTATCAGTCTTTCTTTTTTGCCAAAACCAACAGCAGCTACATCAACCAATGCATAATTTTTATAACATTTATCAAATTCCACTTCACCCCCAATAGTTGGAATACCTAAACAGTTTCCATAATCAGCAATACCAGTTACTGCATTCTTAAATAACCATTTTGCATGTAAATCATTTTTTATATCACCAAAACGCAGTCCATCAAAAATTGCAATAGGTCTTGTACCGGCAGATAAAATATCTCGTATAACTCCGCCTACACCAGTTGCTGCACCGCCAAATGGTTCTACTGCTGAAGGGTGATTATGACTTTCAATGTGAACTGTTACAACATAGCCGTTACCAACATCCAAAACTCCGGAATCATACCCTTTTTCGTTAATTACTTTTGGGCCTGTAGTTGGTAACATTTTCAGATGTTTCTTTGAAGATTTGTATGAACAATGTTCTGACCATTCAGCAGCAATTATTTGTAATTCTGTTTTAGTTAGTTTTCGTTTTAGTGTGTTCTTGATATGTCTAGTCTCATGCTCTTGTAAACTCAATTTTTCACTCCTATAGATTGTATTAATGATTCAAAGATTAATGAAGATGGTTTATTATCATTTGGATTAATTTCTTTTTCTGCCGCACGTTCAGGATGTGGCATCATGCCAACAACATTTCCATCTTCATTACATACTCCAGCAATTTGCTCCATTGAACCATTAACGTAATTTTCATATGAAAAAACAATTTGGTTTTTCTTTTTGAGTTTTTGACGCATTTGTTCATCTATAAAATATCGTCCCTCACCATTTGCAATTGGTATAGGGATTTTTTGATTAAGTTTTAGCTTATTGGTAAATGGTGTTGTATTATTTTTTACAATCAAATTTGTCCATTCACACATGAAGTTTAATGAATCATTTTTCAAAAGTACACCTGGGAGTAAACCGGATTCTACTAAAATTTGAAATCCATTACAAACACCTAAAACTGGAATTCCTTTTCTTGCCAATTTTTTTACATCTGAAATAATTGGACT
>CAZBHD010000040.1:0-5663 GCA_964491985.1 uncultured Candidatus Nitrosopelagicus sp.
GTATTGTCCAAAGTGTAAAACCCATCAAACTATGAAAGTCTCTATATACAAAGCTGGAAAAAGACGTGGTTCTGCTGCTGGTGAGAGAAGACATGCATTAAGAAAAAAGGGATATGGTGGACAAAAATTCCCAAAATTAGCAAAACCAGCAAAAACAACAAAAAAAGTTACATTAATTGAGACTTGTACGGTATGTAAAAAGAAAATGATGAATAAAGGAATTAGAATACGAAAATTTGAGTTGATTGCAGTATGAAAAAAGATCATGTACTTATTCCAACACCAAGAAGTAGTTTCCAGAAGATCAAGTGTGGAGAATGTGAAGAAGAACAAGTTGTTTTTTCTCACAATACAACAGAAGTAATTTGTAATTCTTGTGGAAACGTTCTTGCAATGACAACAGGTTCAAAATCACGAATACATGGAAAGATTTCAGATACTTCTAAGTAAATTATAATCGTTGTTTGTGTTAAGGTTTAGACTAACTCTTTTATCATCTATAACAAGAAATTTTTCCTCAACAGGTTCTAGATTGATAATTTTTTCAGAGTCAACAATAGATATGCCTGTTTGGACATAATCATGTTTTTCAACAACACAGTCTGATTCTATACCAAGTGATTTTTGAAAAGAAAGTGTTGTGACAATGCTAGTCCAGATTTGTTCTGGCTTATGAAGATCAATAATTTTTTTGATAATATGGCTGTCTAATAGTGGTAAATCTCCAGATGTTACAAAAACCATTTCGCCTAGTTGTTGTAGTGCCTGATTCAAATCACTAACAAAGTTCACTCCTCGAGATGGAACTATATCAACACTAGTCTCTCTTAGAATTTTTTCAGTGTTAGGGGAATTAGGACTTGTAAGAGCAATAATTCTTGAAAAACAATTTGATTGCTCCAATGCATCAACAACATGTAGAATTACAGGTTTTTTGTACGGCAAAAGTAATTTTTCTTCATCTGAATCCATTCTGGTGCCTTTACCACCAGCCATAATTAGCCCAATCATAATGAAACAAAAATTAACAAAGAGCCAAGTCTTACTATTTCATTAGTTGCTCCAAGTACATCACCAGTAATACCACCGAAATTTCTAGTTGAAATACCAACCAAAAACATTGTTATTACAATTCCACCAGCCAATACCAAAAATCCGGTTGGTTCCCCGATAATTGCAAATGGGATTATTGTAATCACTGCAGCAACTGCCAGTTTTCTCTTATCCTTCATCATGTAAACAAAAGGTGAATTTGAGCCTACAGTGGCCGAATTTCCAAGACTGGCCATAAGGACCATTGAGAATTTGGCTAAAATTTCACTAAGAAGAATTATTTTAAAAAGTTCAAATCCGCTTGAAAGTGACAACGCAATTATCGCACCAACAATATACAGCACAACAGAAACTATTCCAGCTGAACCAGTTGCAACATCCTTCATTGCTTTGAGTTTTTTTTCTTTTGAACCCTTGGTCATCAAACCATCTGCAAAATCTGCCAAGCCATCGGTGTGATGTATACCTGTAACAACTGCAAGAGATGCAACAACAAGTAATGAAACTATTAGTGGATCAAGAAATAATGATAAACCAAAACCTACTGAACCAATTAAAAGTCCAATTACAATACCAACAATTGGAAAAAGATACATGTACTTAGCAATAGTTTCAAGAGTAGCATTACTTGTAGGAATTATAGTTAGAAATGAAAAAACTGAACTAATTTGTTTAAGCAAGAATTGTCAACCCCAAATAAGATAGAATTGTAATTATTGGAATAGCAACTAATCCAAAGAATAGAACTGTAGTTACTTTCATTAAGACTATTGCTGAGCGTACATGTTTTATTGAAAGATAAATTGAACCAGAACCAATGGTATAATGATCAACTTTTTGAAATTTTGTATCTAATGCACCTGCTAGTGCTGCCATTGGATAACCAGCATTTGGACTAGAAGTTTTATCACTATCTTTTTTCAAAATTTGATATGACTTTTTCCAATCATTTCCTAAAAGCATTGAGGCTAATACCATAACTAATCCAGTTATTCGTGATGGTAAATAATTTAGGACATTATCACAGTTTGCTCCAAACCAACCAAGATTTCTAAACATCTCAGTTTTGTAGCCAATCATTGAGTCAATAGTATTGATTACACGATAAACAAATGCGCCTGGAAGACCAAATAATGCAAAATAAAACATTGGACCTGTAATACCGTCAACGGTATTTTCACTGATACTTTCTAGAACTCCAGATAAAATGTGATTTTTATCCAAATTTTTTGTTTTACGTTTAGTAATCATGGCTAAATTTGCTCTTGCCTCATCAACATCATCATTCTCCAATGCATTAACAACTGCTAATGCGTGCTTTTCCATACCCCTAATTGCTATAGTAGTTTTTAACAAAATGGCGCTGACAACAATAATCACTATTGCACTAAGAAGTTCATTTGCAATTATTGAATCAAGTTTTAAACTAAGTACTAACAATAGTCCACCAACAACAGCAGTTGAAATTAATACAATGAGTATACCGCCAAATTTTTCGAAGTGTGAGTTTTCGTTTTTGAATAATGGTACTAGATTGCTAACTAATCCACCAATCCATGCAGTTGGATGATACTTGTTTCTTGGATCACCTATAATGAGATCTAAAATTATCGCAAAGCCAACTATCAAAATAGATTCAAATATCATTTTAAGATCCTTTTGATTCCACTAATATTAAGACTTGAGCGTATAACATTACTGATTTTATCAATCTCTAAATCTAATTTTCTTAAATTATTTTTATTCCACACTAGTTTTTTTGTAGAATCACCAATAGAATCCTCATCAGGGATGGAAAATTTGGTTAATGGGATTGTACCAAAAACTGGTTTCTTTGTTTTCTGTTTTAACTTCCGAAAACCGGGTTTGAGAATTTCTATATCTCCTCGAAATTTGTTAAAAACGAAACCTTTCACTAGTTTTTGATATTTCTTCTCAATTAACTGCATGGTTCCTACTAAACTTGCAAAGGAACCTCCACGTTCAATATCAGTTATTAAAATTACATTTGAATTCGTCTTCTCTGCAATTTTCATATTTGCAATGTCGTACTTCACTAGATTAATCTCAGCTGGAGATCCTGCACCCTCGATAATTATTAGATCATGGTTTTTTTCTAATTGCTTATATGAATTCAAAGCAAGTTGTAAACCAGTTTTGTTTACAAATTTTGTATAGTAATCAGATGCATGCATTTTCTTAAGAAATTTTCCATTAGTAAAAACTGAGCTCCGATAATTTCCCAACGGTTTTAGTAAGATTGGATTTTGTTCTGGCAAGATTGCTGTTCGTGCAGCAATTGCTTGAATCGCTTGTGCACGAGATATCTCAAAATCCTTTGTAGAATAGGCGTAATTTGACATGTTTTGTGCCTTAAAGGGTGATACTGAATAACCCATATCTGAGAATATTCTACATAGTGCAGTAACTAAGATTGTTTTTCCTGAACCAGAAGAAGTTCCTTGTATCATTAATGATTTTGAAATATTAAGTCGCCTCCAATGCATTAATCAGTTTCTGATTTTCCTTTCGTGTTTTTATTGCAACTCTAACATAGTTTTGATCAAGACCACGAAAAGTACTACAATCTCTAATCAAAATGTTATTTTTTAGCAATTTCTTTTGTAGTGTTTTTGATTTGATCTTTGTTTTTAACAATAAGAAATTTGTCGATGATTGAAAACAGGAAAATTTGTCAAGTTTAGAAAAAGATTTCGTTAGAAATTTATTTTCTTTCTTGATCAGTTTATTTGAATCTTCAAGAAAAGGATGATAGCAAATAGCTGCACTTGCTGCACTTTGTGCTACATTACTTACATTCCAAGGAATCTTTAATTTTTGTAAAACACTGATAATCTGTTTACTACCTAAGGCATAACCAATTCGTATTCCTGCTAATCCAAATGATTTTGTAAATGAGCGAAGTATGAATAAATTATCAAATGATTTTATTGATTTAATTATTGATTGGTTAGATTCTGGAACTAATTCTATGAATGTTTCATCAATGAAGACCAAACTTGAATTTTTTTCCGCATGTCTAACAATTTTTAACAGATTTTTTTTAGGAATTAAAACGCCAGTAGGGTTGTTAGGATTACATAGAAATACAATTCCATTTTTTGGAATTTTTTTTATAAATTCTTCAAGATCGTTATTGAGATTCATAGTCTTGTAAAAAATAATCTTTGAGCCAGAAAGTTTTGCAGCCTTTTCATACTCAGAGAATGTTGGTATGGGAATCAAAACTTTGGTTTTTTTATTTAGAAATGCTAAACAAAAATTATAGATTATTTCAGTTGCACCATTTCCTACAATTATTTGTGATTTGTTCAATCCAGTATACCATTTTATGTTAGAGCGAAGTCTTCTTGATTCCGAGTCTGGATACTCTGATATTGAATCTAGTTGTTTTTTGAGAAATTGCTTAACTCCTGAATGGCATCCTAATGGATTTACATTTGAACTGAAATCAATAATTTCATCATTGGGGGTTTTTATCGAATACAAGCCTCCGTGTGAGGCTGGCTTGTGGGATCTTACAAATCGGTTAACTTTGATTTTCAATGTTTAGAACAGGTATTCACGATATAGTATTGTTGTGGTTTGTCTAAAGGAATATTAATTGAAAATGTCGAAATTGTATCTATGAAAAAGAAAGTAGCAATCGTCGGAGTTACTGGTTCTGTGGGTCAGGAATTTGTTCAGTCATTGAATGACCATCCATGGTTCGAAGTTACTCAGATTGCAGCCTCAGAGAGATCTGCTGGAAAAAAATACCTCGACGCAATAAGAGATGCAAATGGAATTGTTGCATGGGATGTCGGTGGAAAGATTCCAGATTATATTAAAGAAATGACAGTATTGACAATTGATGAGATCGATATATCAGAATTGGATCTAGTTTTCTCCGCAGTAGAATCTGTAGCTGCAAGAGATATTGAGACAAAATTTGCCAAAGATCTTCCAGTTATCTCAACTTCTTCTGCATACCGATATGAAGAAGACGTTCCAATACTCATTCCTGGAGTTAATGATGAACAGGCAGAACTTCTTGAAATTCAAAAGAAAAACCGTGATTGGAAAGGTTGGGTAGCACCACTACCAAACTGTACAACTACCGGTTTAGCTATAACACTAAAACCATTACTTGATGAATATGGTGCAAAAAAAGTCATGATGACATCAATGCAAGCAATATCTGGTGGTGGAAAAACTGGTGTTTCTGCTATGGGAATTACAGATAATATTTTGCCGTACATTCCAAAGGAAGAAGGTAAAGTTAGAAAAGAGACTCGAAAGATATTAGGTAAACTAAAGGATGGTAAGATTGAAGATGCTGATATTAGAGTTAGTTGTTCATGTACACGTGTCCCTGTAATTGATGGACATACAGAATCAGTTTTTGTCGAGACTGACAAGGAAATTGATCCTAACCAAGCAAAAGATACCTATGATGATTATAATGAGAAAATTTCAGTTGCTGGATTGCCTTCAGCTCCAGAAAAATATTATGCATTTCATGAAGATCCAACTAGACCTCAACCAAGAATGGAAAGAGAAGTAGGTGACGGTATGACCACAACAATAGGTAGAGTGGAAAAAGAAGA
>CAZBHD010000041.1:0-8501 GCA_964491985.1 uncultured Candidatus Nitrosopelagicus sp.
TATTCTAATAAGAACGACTAGAACAAACGCCATTGAAATTTCCACACCTTGGGCATTAAGCATTCCCACCAAACTTCCTTCAGCTACACCTAATCCACCAGGAATGAATGATGCAGCTCCTAAAATTAGTGATGAAGCATATATGGATACAACGGAAAAATAATCTATGATATCGATGCCGAAAGCTAGTAAAACAAAATATACACCTAATGATTCTAACAGCCAAAAGATCGATGTGGTTAAAATTCCTATGAAAGCTATTTTTGGTCTAGTAGAAATCCGAACAGTTTCATAAGAATCAGATAATGATTGTTGAAATTTCTGTAAAAATTTTATCTTGCCGATGAAATTAATTATGTGGTTAAAGAAGCTTCTTGAAGAAATCATTGCAAAAATAATTATCAAAAGTGCTAAAGCTACAGTAATTATGTATATGCCAACTCCAATTGATAGTAATCCAAGAAAAGAGACCGCAATTGCTCCTGCTAGATCATACAATCTTTCCGTTAAAACAAGAGATGTTGTGGTCTTATACGGTATATCATATTTTGTTTTCATTATCTGTGATTTTACCAACTCGCCAAATTTAGCAGGTAGAACAAAAGCAAATCCAGCCAAATAGATTTTGATGCTTTCCCGAACTGGTATAGAAATATTAGCATTTTTTAACAGAAAAGTCCATCTTAGGAAGAGAACCAACCATCCTAAAGGAACAACGACTAAAATTATGGGTAAATAGTTTATTTGAAAATTCGAAATCTTTGATGCAATTAGACTAAAATCAGTGATCATTAAAAAAATAGCATAAAGGGTAATTGCACCAATAATTACTAAGAAAAATCTGTTATCAAATTTCATGCTAAACGATTAATCCACATTTTACTTGGTTAAACTATATTATTAAAAGAATTGGCGTTATAGTAAAAAATTTCAAATATTTCAAAAAAGTAGTTCATATTCATCGTTTAAATCAATACTTGAAAAATTTTCAAGCCAATATAATGCTTGTAAAGAAAACATAGATGCCCAAGAATTTACTTTTAGGGTTTTTTTCCATCCGAAGACTGATTTGTTAAACTCTTCATAGAAACCACCGTTGATTTTTGTATCATCATTTTGTGCCTGTAATGATAACAAAAATGACTCCAGCCTTCTAACAGTTTCATCTAAACTTGAACCATCTAATTTGGCTACAAGTATCTTTAGTCGAATTAACTGGGCTATCGGATAACTAGATTTGGAATGATGTTTTGAATTAAACCAAAGATCTATACTTCCATCATCTTGAACCTGTTGATCACACCAAGTAATAGCTTTCTTACATCTAGAAATATAATCCTCGTTTCTAGTTATCATATATGTATGGATAAGTCCTTCTAATGCATAACACATTGTATGAAGATTAATAATTTTGCTGTCTGTATGTAAAAATATACTTCCATCATCATTTTGATAAGCTGGTATGGAATCTGCTATCTTCGTAGCCGTTTCTAGTAAAGATTCATTTTTAGTAATCATATATTGTTGTAAAAGTGGTATTGTCAGTTTAATATGTAAACACCCAGATCTTTTGTACCATACATTAGTGTCTTCTTCAAATTCGTTTGTTTGTAAATTTTTAGTAGGTTTCACAAAACCATTATTTTCGATAGTTTCGTTTAAAATCCATTGATTTAGTTTCTTGGCATATTCAAGAAATTTTTCCTCTTTTGTAATGGCAAAACAATCTAACAATCCTTTAGAACAAATTCCAGTATCAAAAGAATAAGCAAGTTTTTGTGGAACACCTTGTCTAGAAATACCTTGAATTATTCCACCATGTTTTTCATATAATTGAATAAGCCAATTACTTGATGCTTTTGCTAGTTTTACAAATTTTTCATTTTTTTCATGTTCGTACAAAAATCTCATTGTACTGATAAAATATCCAGTAATTTCTGGGTACAAAAACGCAAATTCATTTTTTTTCTCATCAAAAAACGAGTGAACACCTCCATGGTTTTGGTCTGATGAATTAGAAACAGATATTCCTGATTCTAGCAACCAATTTCTGGTCATTTCATAAGAACGATGCATTACTAGGTAACGTTTTTCTTGTTCTTAAAAAGTCTAAAGACAATGCAGGTTCTAGTAATGGTCTTTCATTTTCCACCAATTAGTGGTGGTGGCGTTGTTGTAATTACAGATATTGTAAATAAATTAGCAGAATTAGGAAATGAGGTTACAGTAATTACTCCAAATCTTGACTGGAATGGTGAACAATATAATCCAAATATTAATTCAAAAATTAAAGTTGTACGGACAGAGACACCATCAAAATCTAGAATCAAAGTTGCTGCAAGACGATGTCAAGCAAATATGAAGAAACAAGCAATGGAATTAGGCAAGCATCAAAAATTTGATTTTGTTTTTAGCATTTTTCATCCATTTCATCTTGTCCCTAAGGCTGCAGTTGAAGTTGCAAAAGAGTTACAGATTCCTTCAATTGTAAAGATAGATGATGCAATATATGAAAAATCTACTGGAATAAAATCCATACAGCGTAAAGTTGAAAAAATAATTAATAGTAAAACACTTAGAACTGCCAACAAAGTGTTAGTTTCAAATAATGACACAGCCAAAGTAATAATTAATGAATATGGTGTAACTCCAGAAAGAATCTCGATAGTGCCAAATGGAGTAGACCTATCATTATTTAATGGAGCAGAAAAGAAGAATCCAAAAAAAGTTGTTTTTGCGGGTGCTATGTATTATCACAGAGGTTTAGATGTTTTAATTGAAGCAATACCAAAAATAATCAAAAAGATTCCTGACGCAAAATTTATTTTGTTAGGTAGTGGTAATGAATTAGAAAAATTAAAAGGAATTGTATTAGAGAAAAATTTGGAAAGGTCTGTAGAATTCAAAGGATGGATTGAAAGAGAGAATATTCCTCAAAATATTTCTGACGCTTCAATTGGAATTGGTCCATTAAGATTAACGGATGTTACTTCACGAGCTTTACCCATAAAGGTACTAGAATACATGGCAGTATCACTGCCAATAATTGCCCAAAAGGGAACATTGCCGGACAATGTTTTAGTAAATGGAAAAAATGGATATTTTGTTGATGGATCTGAAGATTTGGCTGAAAAAATCAGTTCGTTGCTAAATGAACCTGATAAAATTAATCAAATGGGGAATAAATCATGCCTGATGGTTCAGAATTTTTCATGGGATCACATAATTAAAAATATCTTAGAGATAGCCCAAAAAAATTAGAAGTATCTTTGTAAAATTTTTATTATTTTACTACTCGCATCACCTTTTCCGTATGGTGTCTTTCTCGAGAAAACTCTAGGATCTTTCATTGTATTCTTAATAGACTTGGAAATTATTTTTTCGTTTAGTCCTATAATTTCAGCCATGCCTGAATCTATTGCTTCTGGTCTATCAGTAGTTTTTCTTACAACCAAAACTTTTTTTCTAATAATAGGTGATGTTGCTTCCTCTTGAATTCCACCAGAATCAGTCACAATAAACGTACATTTTTTCATAAGCTCCAACATCTCAAAATATCCAAGTGAGTCTAATAGAAGAATATTTTTTGATTTTGACAATTTTTTATACAGATTAAATTCGTCTAAGCGTTTTCTAGTACGAGGATGCACTGGGAAAATAATATCCTCGTTGGAATTAACAAGACCTTTTACAATCGAAGTTAGTACTTTTCTATTATCTACATTTTCGGATCTATGTAATGTCAATAAAGCAAAATTATCAATTTCGACAGAAAGTTGTGATTTATTTTTTGAAATTCTAGAATATGTATTAATTGCATCAATTATAGTATTGCCAGTAACATGGATCTGGCCATGAACTTTCTCAGAAACAAGATTGGCTTTTGAATTTCGTGTAGGAGTAAATAACAATTCAGATAAATGATCGATTGCAATTCTATTATGTTCTTCTGGCATTCTCCAGTCATTACTTCGTAATCCAGCTTCTACGTGACTGATTGGTATATTTGATTTTAAGGAGCAAATACCTGCAGCTAGAACTGTGTTAGTATCACCTTGCACTATTACAGTATCGGGTTTTTCTTTTGTGAGTATTTTTGATAATTTTGCTATAATTTCACTAATTTGAAATTGAGGACTTGATTTGGAAATCTTTAACGAATAGTTTGGTTTGGGCAGTCCTAATTGATGAATGAACTGCATACCCATTTGATAGTCATAATGTTGTCCCGTAAAGATTACAGCGTGTTTTTTTGTGCCTAATTTTTTGATAATTGGAGCTAGTTTGATTATTTCGGGTCTGGTGCCTAAAACTATAACTGATTTCATATAATTCAATTTTTGTTCACATATGATATTATTATGAGTATAGAATAATTACTACTAAATTCATTAAAAGGGTGTATTATAAGATAAACAACATTAAGATGAGAATTCTTTTCATTGCTCCAAAGTACACTGGTGGGATTGGTGGTCATGCTGCTAGAGTCGCCGAAAAATTACGTGAGTATGGATTTGACATTAAATTAATGCATACACCACATATACCCATAAAAAAACTCAAGAATCCTAGCTTCGCTGTTCTTAGTTCACTCAAAGCTATAATTGGTGGAGATAGTTATGATATAGTTCACGCCTTTAACATTCCTTCTGCTTTTGCAATGAAGTATACAAAATCCAAGAAAAAAGTTCTGTCAGTACATGGTATATATTCAGAACAAGTAGATTCATTATATTCTGATACTACAGCAAAGGCTGCTAGTATTACCGAATCAAAAGTTCTGAATTGGGCAGATAAATTAACTACAGATTCAAAAGCAGTTAGTGAAGCATACAAGAAAAAATTAGGAGTTAATTTTGAATTTCTGTATGCACCATTAGATGTTGCAAAATTCAATGAACTTCCTGATGTTGCTAAAAAAGAAAAGCAGGTTATCTATATCGGTAGAGACAGTTATGAAAAGGGCATAGATATTCTTAGAGATGTAGAATCAAAGATAAATGGAGATGTTGTTTACTGCACAGATTTGGAATGGAAAGAAACCATGTCTGAGCTTAAAGCATCAAGTGTACTTGTAGTTCCATCAAGAATGGAAAGTATTCCTCAGGTTATCAAAGAGGCGTTTTTTCTCAAGATCCCTGTTGTTGCTACAAGTGTGGGAGGCATTCCTGAATTAATTGAACATGAAAAAAACGGTCTACTTGTGAACCCAAATGATCCTGATCAATTAACTAATTCAGTGAATGAGATGCTTGAAAATAAAGAAAAGGCTGCTAGAATAACAAATGCAGGATATGACTTTGTGACTGATAATTTGACGTGGGAAATTTTGCTTCCTAAATATGTAAAATTTTATGAAGATCTACTAAATTCGTAATACCATACTATCAAAAGAAGGAATTCGATAATCCATTTTCTAGATTAGTTTCATACGACCAGTGAATCATTTTTTTTGCAAGACTAACATCCGCCTGACTTTCTTTAATGTCTCCTTCAGGTAACTCATCAAATTTAGCTTCTAATGATTTTCCAGAGAGGCTAATCATGAGATTTGCCAATTGTTTAATTGATGTTGTAATTCCAGTACCAATGTTTAGATGTGTGAAATCTGTGTTACTCTGCATTGCTAGTAGATTTGCATTTGCAACATCGTCTACAGAGATAAAATCACGCGTTTGTGAACCATCACCAAAAATTATTGGGGCTTTATCTGCTTGAATGTTATCATAAAACTTTGTTATTACACCGGCATAATCAATTGTCTGACCAATTCCATATACGTTAAAATATCTTAATCCAATAATTGACACTCCCAGGTCATGATATTTTTCAGCCAGTTTTTCACCATCCAATTTTGTAATCCCATAGGGATTGATGGGTTTTCTTTCAGAATCCTCCCTGATAGGAATGTGTGTGGTATTACCGTATACACTTGAACTGCTAGCATAAACAACTCTTATTGAAAATTCTTTTGCTAATTTGAAAATATTTTCGGTGCCAATAACATTTACACTGTGATATTTTTCTTTTTTAGTGAATGATTCTGGAACGGAAGTAAGTGCAGCTTGATGAAATACTCCATCAGAGTCACTAATTACAGTTTTTAAAGAATCAAAATCAAGAATGTCAAATTTTTGTATATCAATCTGTTCTTCAAAACCAGTAAGATTCTCTAATCTTCCTCGCCAGAAATTATCAACTACAGTGACCTGATGTCTCTGTTTAAGTAGGTGTTTTACAATATAACTTCCTATGAATCCTGCTCCACCTGTAACTACAAATTTCACTAATTTCTTGACTAACTCGTATCTTTAAATCTTAACCATTAATCAAGCTGCGAATTGTATAAAAACACAAAACTGAAACAATGATTGGAATAGTGAAATAAGATGAATCCAGATGACATTTCTATAATGATTAAGGAAATTCTGAGCCTACGATATTATCCATCCTTACAAATTGGCAGAAAAAAAATCACTTCAAATGATTTTCAATCTCAAGATAATCTTGATTATTTAGAACATATTGAGAATTTAATTTTGAGTACGATAGAAAGTGAGGTAAAAGGGGAGAAAATCTCAGTTGCATTAAGCGGTGGAGTTGATTCAACACTAGTAATAGCACTACTCAGAAAAGCATTACCAGATATTCAGATTGAGGCAATTTCAGTTAAGTTTGCTGATAGTGTAGATGAAACAAAAATTGCAATGTCGATTGCAGATCAATTTAATGCCAATCATCATATAGTTCCAATTGAAAATTTTCTGGCAGATTTACCAAAAGCGATTAGTATCATCAAAATGCCTTTTTGGGATACTCACTGGTATCATATGGCAAAAACTGCAAAACAGTTCTCAAATTATCTAATATCGGGAGATGGTGGAGATGAATTATTTGGGGGATATACATTTCGGTATGAAAAATTTTTAGAAGATTACAACTCTAAAATGACCCCTGTAGAAAAAACTAAATTATATCTAGAATGTCATGAACGAGATTGGGTTCCAGATCAAGAAAAATTGTTTGGAGGAAAAGTTAGTTTTTCATGGAATGATATTTTTTCAAAACTTATTCCTTATTTTGATAATTCTTTATCAGCGTTAGACCAAGTGTTTTTATCAGATATTAATGGAAAATTACTTTACAATTGGATTCCTTTGAATTCAAAATTTCATGAATTTTTTGATCTGAAATCTATAACACCATTACTATCTAATGAATTAATGGAGTATGCTCTTCATATTGACAATTCATTGAAATATAACCAACAAGAACGTTTGGGTAAATTACCGTTAAGAAAGATTTTAGCAAAGCATATTGATCCTGATCTTATCACACACAAAAAACAGGGATTCTCAGTTAATACTTCAAATCTCTGGAAATCACAGGGAAAGGGATTGTGTGATTACTACTTGGATAACGCGAGAATTGTTCAAGACAAATGGATCAATAGAGAATGGATTACAAATCATTTTGGAAGTCTAGATAAAGATTCTGATGTTAGATATATCAATAAATTTCTAGGATTACTTGCATTTGAAATATGGTATAGAATTTTTATTACAAAAGAGATGAAAGATGATACTATTCTTAGTGTATAACAAATATCTGATTATGTAATGGATTTTTCATATTACTGGTTTTTATTTCCCTAAATCTTTATTCTAATAACTTTGAAAGAGAGTTTGATAGAATGTTTAATTTGCCCAATATGCGGTAAAAAATTTTCTTTAAAATCTAACAAGATTAATTCGGGTGAAATTTTAGAAGGCAAATTAGTTTGTGTAAAGAATCATAAATTTCCTATCAAAGGTGGAATCCCAAGGCTTGTTGTAGATAAATCAAAAATTTTTGTAAAAACTGAAAATTCGTTTTCTTCAAAATGGAAAAATTACAATAAAACATATCATAGTAAAAGATGGTTTAATGGACAAAAGAAATGGTTTCTGGAGAGGTTTGGTTGGAATACAATTTCTAATTTCAACAGATTTCTAAAAACACGTACTAGAATTTTAGATGCAGGAACTGGTGTCGGAAACAGTGCAAAATTATTCTCATCAAATCAAAGGGCTAATGTATTTGCTATTGATGCAAGTGAAAGTATAATATTTGCATACAAAAAATATGGTAAAATACCAAATATTCATTTTTTACAGGCGGATATCCAAAGACTTCCATTTAAGAAGGGTTTCTTTGATTTCATTTGTTCGGATCAGGTTCTACATCACACAAAAAATACAGAGAATTCATTTAAGGCGCTTACAAAACTTCTAGCAAAAAAAGGCATCATTTCTATTTATGTTTACAAAATTAAAGGACCAATACGTGAATTTGCAGATAATTTTATTCGAAAATCTACGGTAAAAATGACTGAAAAACAATGTATTGAATTCTCTAGAGATATGACATTATTAGGAAAGAACCTGTCAAAAATTAAAAAAACGATCACAGTCCCTAAGGATATCCCACTGCTTCAGATTAAAGCAGGTACTTATGATGTG
>CAZBHD010000042.1:0-7650 GCA_964491985.1 uncultured Candidatus Nitrosopelagicus sp.
TGATGTTTCAAATGAAGAAACAGATAAGATTCTCCAAGAAGCATCTGCTGTTGCAGAACAACAGATTGGAGATAAATTCCCATCAGTACCATCAATAGATGAATTACCTTCTCAAACATCAACTTCTACAACACCAAATTCAATGTTTGAATAGAGGTATTCAATCCCTTATTTTCATTATTTCTTTCCAATATAGCTTAAGCACATTTTGATAAACTGTATAACCTCAGAGCCTCCCATTTTTGATTTTCCTTCCACTCTATTTACAAAAGTAGTTGGTACTTCTAACCCACGTAGACCCTTCTGCTTTAACTGGTACAAAACTTCTATCTGAAACGCAAAGCCATCAGATCCAATACTATCAAATTCAATTTGTTGTAGTGTATTCCTCTTAAACATTCTAAAACCACTCGTCGAATCTTCAATGTCTAACTTTGCAGATATTTTGGCAACTGCCCCTGCAAGTGAGTGTGTTATCTGTCTTCCAGATCCCCAACCAATAACTGATGATCCTGGGACATGTCTGCTTGCAATTATAAAATCATAGTCTATAATTTTTTCAATCATATTTGCAATCTCAGATGGATTATGAGAATGATCAGCGTCCATTTGTACAATCAGATCGGAGTCGAGTTTCTGTAAAACATGATTAAATCCATCCTTGTATGCTGCTCCAAGACCCATCTTTGTCGGTCTTTGAATCACTGAGATTTTTTGAAACTTCTCACCAAGATTACGTGCTATATCAGCAGTTCCATCAGGCGAAGAATCATCAATAATTATAGCATGCATTTCATCCACCAGAGGTCTTATTTCACCAAATAATTTCTCTATAAGACTCGGTAATGTCTCTTTTTCATTATATGTTGGTATTACTACAGCAATATTCACAGCATTTCATTAATATTCTTTCAAGAAATATTTTGCCATTCAGGGAAATGCTGTTTCTTTTGATAAGATAGTCTCTAATTCAGAAATATTAACACGATTTTGGCTCATGTCATCCCTGCGTCTAACAGTTACAGTATCATCTTCTTTTGTTTGGTGATCGACAGTTATGGCAAAAGGTGCTCCAATCTCGTCCAATCTACGGTATCTTCTTCCTATTGCACCAGAATGATCTAAAAATGAATCAAACTTTGTTCTAATCTGGCGATAAATCTCATCAGTCTTTTCAGCAAGCCCATCTTTTTTCACTAAAGATAGAACTCCAACATGTGTTGGAGCCAGGTACGGCTTTATTGATAAAACCATCCTATCATTTTGCTTATCTTCTCGTAGAGAATGTTCTAAGATTGTGTAAAGGCTTCTATCTATTCCCATTGAAATTTCAAATACATGTGGCAAAACTTTATCGTCGTTATCCATAACTTCAAACTTCTCTTTACTCTTCTTTGCGTGATTTGACAAATCATAATCGGATCTATAGTTACATGCAACCAGCTCTAACCAACCTATTGCTGTCTCAACTTCAAAATCAAAGGCAACATCTGCATAGAAGGCTTTTTCTTTTTCTCCAAGCTTTCTAAACCTACTTTTTTCCATATCTACTCCAGTTTTTTCATAAAACTCCGCAAGTAACCCAAGGTAATATGCAACAAACTTGTTTGGTATAACACCCTTCTCAATCGCATCTTTACAGGTAAGCACTTGTGTTTTATCTGTTAATTGAATACGAAGTAATGTGTTTTCAATTTCAACAAATTTATCTAATTCATCTAATTTTTGTGGATTACAAAAGACCTCTATTTCTGCCTGATAGAACTCTCTTAACCTTAGAAGACTTTGTCTTGGTGCAATCTCATTCCTGAAACTTTTTCCCACTTGAGCAATTCCTAATGGTAATTTTCCTCGCATTGTTTTGAATAATCTAGGAAAATCTACAAAAATTGATTGACATGTCTCTGGACGAAGATAAGCTTCTACATCCTCAGGTCCAATACCAACTCGTAACATCATGTTTAATTTTTTCGCTGAATCAAATTCACCCTTACATTTTGTGCAGACTATGTTGTTTTCGTGAATCATTTTATCAAAATCTGATAGGTCTGCACTTTCTGGAATCTCTACACTTGTAATTTCTGAAATTAATTTATCTGCTCTAAATGTTAATCCACATTTTTTACACTTTACAATTGGATCTGCAAAATTTCCTAGATGGCCTGATGCTTCAAAGACAGATCTTGACATTATCTGTGATCCGTCAATTTCTATCATTCTATCACGTCGAACCAATTCTCGTCTCCACAATTCTAAGAACTTATTTTTGATACTAACTCCGGTTGGACCGTATTCCCAGAATCCAGCCTGTGCATCACCATACACCTCACAACTTGGAAAATAGAATGCTCTTTCGAGTGCAAGTTTCATAACACTTTCGTAATTCATCTACTTGTATCAAATATTCATAACATAAATGCGTAATTAATTATGCAAGTGATTTTGCTTTACTGATGTTCTCAAAATCATCTCTTATGTCATCAATTGGAGTTTCTAGAACAATTGGAATGTTATTCTTATTCATAATTTTAACAATTTCTCCCAGACCTTCTTTCCCAATTGCACCCAAACCTATGTGATCATGTCTATCTCGATTTGAGTTCAGTTCTCCTTTTGAGTCATTTAGATGTAAAATCTTTAAATTTTCTAGCCCAATCACATCATCAAATTTTTTGATTGCTTTAATTACATCTTCTTTTTTTCGTAGGTCATAACCTGCTACAAAAGCATGACAAGTATCAAGGCAAATACCAAATTTTTTTGAGGGCTTGCACTTTGAAAAAATTTCTCCAAGTTGTGTGAAATCAGACCCTACAGAATTTTTTTGGCCCGCAGTGTTTTCCAGCAGGATCATAACATCTGCCTTAGTTTCTGCAACCTTGTTGAGTGCACTTACTAACCTTCTCATTCCATTTTCTTCACCAGAACCCTTGTGACTTCCTAAATGTGTGACAAGATATGGAATACCCAATTTATGACATCTTTCAACCTCTTGTGTCATAGACTTTATCGATTTTTGATAACCATCATCATCTGGGGATGAAAGATTTGGCAGATATGGCATATGTGCACATGTAGCCATTCTATCGATTTTACTTTTCTGTAATTTTTCCTTAAATTTTTTTACTTCAACAGGATCTAAATCTTTTGCAAACCAACTACGTGGATTTCTTGTAAAAATCTGGAATGCATTACACTCTCGTTCAACTGCATTATCGATCGCAATATCTAATGATCCAGATATTGAAACGTGTGCACCAATCTGCATGATCTAAGAAAAAGTTATGACAATTTAAATGAGTCAAGGGTTAAAGCTGTTATTTATGTACTGAAATTTTTAAACTAAGTCAGTGAATCATAACTATGATAAATTTAGGTACTGACGAAATTGTAAAATATCCATTCTTGGCTGAGGCAGGAAAATATCTTAGCGACAAAGGTTTTTCATTAGAACAGTTTGGAACTGATCCTGATCTTAAAAGCATTGTAAGCATGGCATTTGATCGCATTCAAGTTGCATCTGATGGTAAGATATACAATCCTAACTTATCAACAAATGATTCTTCGCTACCAATGGAAGTTTTTTCATTCCTAATTGCGGTTATTCTTCTTAAGCTTACAGGAATGCATACTTTAATTCGAAGATTTTCACTCGCCGAGGCTAGACGCTCTGAACGTTTTCTGGAAAAAGATTTGTCAAATTTTAATGATAAAACCAAGGAACATCTTGCATTACAAATAATGCATGATCTTTTTTCAATAACAATTCAAAAACAAGACGATGGTTTTATTATTCCAATTTCAAACTATCTTAAGCATTCAATTAATTTTCATGAACGGGAATGGAAGTTAATTAATAGAAAAGTAAACAGCGGTCATGTTCATCTAACTTCACACGAGACAGTAAGGTTAGTAAGAAAAGAGATTGATCTGTATATATCATCAAAAATTTATTCAGCAAGTACACCTACTATGATTGAGGGCTTTCAGGAATATGTTGATAAACTGAGAACTCTTGCGAAAAAGTTTGAAGTTAAGATTGTTGAATCATCAGAGTATCCACCTTGTATCAAGCACGCAATAGAAGTCTTGGAAAAAGGAGAGAACCTTCCTCACTCTGGCAGATTTATGCTTGCAACATTCTTACTTGCTAAAGGTCAGCAAGTTGAACAAATTGCTCCCTTGTTCAAAAATGCACCTGATTATAACGAAAAGGTAACCCTCTACCAATTAAACCATCTATCTGGAAAAAGTAGTACAACACAGTATGCTTGTCCATCATGTGAAAAATTAAAGAGTCAAGATCTTTGTTTTGCAATTCCTGAGTGTGATAACATAATTAATCCAATTCAATTTGGAAGAAAGCGAGTTTAGATGAACGATAAAGACATTGGATTGTTAGAAGAATCCTTCAAAAAATTCTACTTCGATAATTTCAACCTCATTCACGTCCCTGAAAATCCTTGCCAAAGAGAGTTTGGATTCCAGAAATTTAATTCTAAAATGAGCAGACACATTTCCCTAAAATCAGACAAAGAACTTCATCTTTTACTAATGGAAAAGATCCCATCTGATGTTTATTGTTCAAATGCCTGTTACTCATTTCCTAATTTACCCATGAACGAAAAAGATTGGAAAAATGCGGAATTAATTTTCGATATTGATGCAAAAGATCTTAACGTTAGTAATAGAGACAAACACTCCTGTGTTAAGTGTACAGAATGCAACCAAGTCTCATCATTACAACAATCTTGCCCAAAATGTAAGTCAAACAAACTTTCAAAGATTACACTTTCATGTGATGATTGCATAGTAGCAGCAAAAGATCAAACAAAAAAGCTTAATGACATTCTAGTTAATGATTTTGCCATTAACCAGAACTCTATTGAGGTTTTCTTTTCCGGAAATGAAGGTTTTCATATATACGTAAACAATTCCGAGTTTCAGATAGTTGGCGCAAAAGAAAGAGCCGAAATTGTTGATTACATTATGTTTCGTGGTGCAATTCCAGAAACTTTTGGTTTTAAAAAATTTAATCATGGTAAAATTTCACTTCCAGATTTTGATGAATCTGGCTGGTTTGGTAGATTATCAAAGGTACTATATGGATCAAAATCAAAGAGACCCCAAATTAGTAAGAAAATAATTTCATCTGGTTATGTTGCATTTCAAAAACAATTGGATTTAATAAAAAATGAAGTTGGTGTTAGAATTGATCCTAATGTCACTGTTGATATACATAGAATATTTAGACTACCAGGCTCTCTAAATAGTAAAAGCGGGTTAGCAAAAATTCTTGTAAACGATATTGATAATTTTGATCCATATCTAGATGCATGCTTTATTGATGGAGATGATGTGGAAGTCATTGCAAACTGTCCAGTTCAATTTTCACTTAAGAAGAAAAAGTTTGGTCCTTATAATCATGAAACTGTCTCAGTACCAAAATATGCTGCTGTCTATATGATTTGTAAAGGCATAGCCAATCATACATGATTCGTCATTGATACGAAATTGTTCTGATAAGGTATTTAATGCTCATGAGGCAAGATAAATTTAGTTTTGTATAGCGCCGAAAAAGAAGATGGTAACGCACCTCCACCTGATGCTGGGAAGTTTATCAGGATTGGAATAGTAGCATTAATTACTATTGTATTTTTTGCACTAGCAGGAAATCAGGCTGTTATTCTATCAATGAATGTAACAGAATTCGCTGAAACATTCACCAAACCTTTAGCATTCTCATTAATTGGAGGAGTTGTTCTAGCTGGAATAGCACTAATTCGGGTTAATGTAGCACAACGATCATCCATCTTTTGGTTCTTTGTTAAAGCAGCAATTAATTTCATGAATAGAAACCCCCAAGCAGCACCCAACGAAACAATTCCAAATTATAACGAATACAAAATTTCAGGCATTCATTTTGTAATTTGGCAGGTTACAAAAGTTCTATTGTTTGGTGCATTTTTTGCAAATCTAATGTTCGGCTTCGGTCTGTTATATTTAGTTGATGGAAACGATCTTGGCATTGAAAATGTCCAAGCAATTTTTTCATTACCATTTGTAACTCCACCAAACGATCCTTCATTTGCCATGGAGAATGTCACTCCAATGATTCCTTCATTACTAATTATAATACCACCGATATTGGGTGCGATAGGTCTACGTCTGATGCTATACATCGGACTTCATTCCATAATCAAAGTAATAACGTCTTATATTCATGATACAACCGACGGTAAACCTCGTTACCTAAACTATCTATCAACTATTGAAGGCATAATCGGTATTGGTATAGTTTGGGCTGCCTTTAACATGTTCTTCACAGACACCATTGACTATAACACTAGATATGCAATTGGTGGAACATTTGTAATTGGTTTTGCATTAATTGCATTTTCAATTTTTGATAGAATAAGGGCTAAAGTTCTAACTCATATGTTCAAACGTGATGTATACATACGAATCATCACCATTATAGCAATTGCATTAGTCGTTGGTATCGCCATGGGTGTCAACAACAGTGTGGCCGACGCTAAAAAAATAGAATATCTGGGTCCCTATACTGCACAACAAATAGGCGTCAATAGATATCTTGGCGAATTAGATCTGATTATTGAAAACACTCACGAAGTAAACATTCCATCCGTAAATCCAAACATAATTGATAATTATGTTAAAGATAACGATGACGTACTAAGTAAAATTAGAGTGTGGGACTGGAATGCTGCTTTTGCAAAATTAAAGCCAGAGATTGGTCTTATCCCGTATGTTGATTTAGAAGATAATGATATTCTAAGATTTAATGACAAATTGTACTGGACAGCATCAATGAAACCAGTCTTACCATCATCTGTCAGCCTTGAAAATCAGTGGTATAACGAACATCTCGTTTACACTCACGTCCCAGATGGATTTCTAACTCTCGAAGCGACTGAAGGTCAAATTGTAGATAGTTCTGAATTGTTTGCTCAACGAGCAATCTATTATGGTGAAGGTGGTTTACTAGATGAAACCTGGTCTGGTTATCCAGTTAATCGTGTAGAGAGTGCAGAATTGGCTGGAGCAAAATATGATGGAGCAGGTGGCGTTGATGTTCCGCCACCATTAAGCTGGATATTTGAACCAAACTTTTTGCTTTCATATCCAAGTGAGTCAGTACACATTTTGCGATACAAGGATGTTAATGAAAGAATGCAAGTATTGTATCCATACTTTTTGTATAATCTATTTGGAAAGGAATTAGATTCTTATCCAGTTACTGATGGAACAAACACGTACTGGTTAGTACCACTGATTGTTGGATTTGACACAAGAGATATTCCATATACAGCAGGAAATCCATATTTGAGACTTGCAGGATATGGTTTGGTTGATACCTACAATGGTGATATTAGTTTAATCAAACATGGTGATGACTTCTTTTCAGAAATGATGATGAATCAATATGCCGATGACATTATTCCAACTCCTGATTGGTTAGAGGAACAGATCAGATATCCAGAAGAGCTATTCAACTGGAAGACTGAGATGTATAACATCTACCACGTTACAGATGTAGAAACATTCATTCAGGCAAACGAGTTCTATGAGATCCCAAGAGGTTTGGATACATATTATGTCGAAGCAAAACCACCAGGATTTGAAGAG
>CAZBHD010000043.1:0-3099 GCA_964491985.1 uncultured Candidatus Nitrosopelagicus sp.
TGTCATCATCTTCGAGGAACTTTCCCTCCACCTTGATCATGTCTTTTTTCTTTAGTTTTCCACTTGGAACATTTAGTGCAATGGTGATAACGTTTCCATCGCTTCCGTTAATCTGAAGAGCCTCCAAAACCTTAAGACCATTTCCCACGTCAATATGGTCTATAACAGTGCCATCCTTGATACGCCTGACTATAAGATCTGACTGTTCCATTAGTATGGTTTGTATATATGCCTCTATAAATGGTTCAGAGATGAATGACTTTTTTCAGAAAGACATTATCTCAATTCGAGATCTTGGCAAAGAATCACTAGAAAGCATTTTTTCTGCTACTGATAAAATTATAGATCTTGATCCAAATCAAAGACGTGATATTGCTAGAGGTAAAACACTTGGTTACCTTTTCTTTGAACCAAGTACAAGAACTCGTCTCAGCTTTCAATCAGCTATGGCATTAATTGGTGGAACTTCTCTTGGAATTGCAGATGTATCTTCATCATCAGTGCAAAAAGGTGAGAGCTTATCTGATACAGTTAAAGTAATGTCTGGATATACGGATGCCCTTGTACTAAGACATCCACTTGACGGTTCTAGTCGATTTGCAGCTGAGATTTCAGACAAACCAATTATCAATGGTGGTAGTGGAACAGAAGAGCATCCTACACAAGCTATTCAGGATCTATATACAATCAAGAGAGAGAAAAAGAAGATTGATGGTTTGAAGATTGGTATAGTTGGGGATCTAAAATATGGAAGAACAGTTTACTCTCTACTTTATGGACTTTGTAATTATGACGTTAATGTTCATCTAATTTCTCCTGAATCTCTAAAAATTAGAACAGACTCTACATACGACATAAAGAAAGATCTATCTTATACTGAATCGACAAATCTTGATGAATACATTGAAGATTTAGATGTCTTATATGTGACAAGAATACAAAAAGAAAGATTTCCTGACGAAGAAGAATACATGAAAGTTAGAGGTAGTTATGTAATTGGACAAGATGCGGTAAAGAAAATGAAAGATGATTCGATAATTCTACACCCACTTCCACGTATTGATGAAATTTCAAACGATGTTGATTCAATGAATCAGGCAAAATATTTTGAGCAGGCTGAATATGGAAAGTTTACACGGGCTGCACTACTGAATCTAATACTGAATGAATAAAATATTTCTAAAATAATTTTTATTATTTAATAACATTAATTCCTTCTTTGATCAAAAATTGGATTCCATCCACAAATGCAGAATCTGGTATCTGTCCGTCAGCCCACCATCCAGCATTGTTTTTAATCCAAGCTGGAATAGATGTTGGTTTTTTATGCCCAATTACAAATGCAAATTCAGTTTCTTGCCCACTTCCTGAAATGTTTGAAAATCGTGCAACTGTCAAACCAGTTTGTTCTTCTGAAAATGCATACTCGGAATAATCTGCTCCAATTTTTGCATTAGATGATCTTGAAAAGATTTCTTGTCCATTTTGTAATATCGTGAATGTGTAATCTGAATCTCTTATCGGTCCTTCATCTATTGGATTACGAAATGTATAGATGAATTTCACAGGAACATTTGGTTTGATTTCTTTCGGATCCCATGATAGATCAACTCGAAATTCTTCGCTTAGCGTTAGTGTTTTTAATGGGAACTGTAATTCCTCACCTCTTGATAGTGTTAGTTCTATTTTATCAGGAAGTTCAGAGTCAATTTTGTTTAACTGTGTTTTAAGATGTCTTAGATGATCTTTTAGCAAGATAAAATGCACTATTCTATTTTCTTCTTCTGAATAGTCATCTACAAAAACTGATGCCTTGAAGAGATCAATTCCATTTGCAGTTCCAAAATAATGTGGCGCTAAAAATTCAATAAAGTTTTTTGGAAACATTACCTCCGCATGAACAACATTTGTGTGTGAGATATTTTTTTCTGCAAAATCAAATGGAAGTGTAATGGTTGCAGTTTTTTGATTTGTATCATATTCAAATCCTGTTATATTATCATAGTATGATTTTACCCTAAATTCCATGGGCTCCGCTTGAGTTGTTTGTGTGTGATATGTCACTTCAGTCACGCTAACTTGTGCCTCAAATCCCAGATCACTTACAGTTCCAAATTCATCTTCTGCATTGATTACTATTATGAAAGTAAAGATTCCACCATTATCAAAAATTTGACCAGTTTCATCTTCATCAATAATTAAAATTCCATCTTCAGCAAAAAACGAGTCATTTAGCAAAATATTTTCATCGTTGATGATTTGAACATCAAAGTTGGTGTTAGTTAGATCCTCTCTGTTAGATTGGTCATAAGCGTTAATCTTTATAATTTTTTGATCAGATTGATAAAAATCAAAAGGCAATAATTCAACTGTTAATTTAATATCTCTGTCATTAGAAATACCAACTGATGATTCTATTCCTATTCCATGTCCATATGCAGTTCCCATTAAAGTAACTGCAACTAGAGTTAGAATTATTAGAAAAACAGATTTCATGTTCTACAGCAGGTTAGACTATTATTTTACTTACCTGAGCTTTCATTCGAAATCACACTATCAATTTTTCTTTTGTCACGTATACTTTTAACATAAAACAATGATGTTGCAATTATTCCAGCAGCTATTAACGGTGCAACTATTTCAACATATTTTATCTCAAATGTAGATTCCTCTTCGATTATTGTTGGTTGACCTGGCACAGCACTAATTGAGACCTTACCTAGTTTTGCACCACGTTGCTCAACAAACCAAACATCACCATTATCATCAGCTGTCACAAACTGGGTAAATGATCCTTCAGTTGGTATGGTCACTTCGGTAATTCTATTGTTATAAGGATCATACATTATAAGACCATCAATAACATGTTGTGCAGCCCAAAGATTGTCGTATTTGTCTAGTACCATTCCGAATGGTAGTGATTCAGGATTTGCAATCTTTACTTTATCAAAACTTTCCAAGATTGGATTAAATTTTGTTATTGCAGGACCAATGTGTTCAGCAACCCAGATGTTTTCATCCTTATCAATCATCAAGGCAAATGGCTCTGCAAGTGGTCCATCATCAGGCGTAAACTCTGTGACTTGCCCAGTCACTGCA
>CAZBHD010000044.1:0-6199 GCA_964491985.1 uncultured Candidatus Nitrosopelagicus sp.
GATTTTTTCAACATCAATTTCTTCATCAGATACAACAAGAGCAGCCATCATAACGCCACTGCTTGTAAGCTTCTTGGTAATTGCTCTAGTATCGATTCCAGATATGCCTGGAACTTTTTCATTATACATCCACTCATCTAGAGTCATTTTCAGATTCCAATGACTTGCAGTTTGAGACAACTCGTGAACTACGAGTCCCCGAATTTGCATCATATCAGATTCAAAGAATTTAGAAATTCCATCATCATCGACTTCGGTTAAATCTGGAATTCCATAATTTCCAACCAGAGGGTATGTTAGCGTGAGAATTTGGCCATTGTAAGAGGGATCAGTTAGAGCTTCTGTATAGCCAACCATTCCTGTATTAAATACAATTTCACCGAAAACTGTGGTAGAGAAACCAAATCCCATTCCATCAAGAGTGGTGCCATCAGAAAGGATCAGCTTACCGTTTTTACCAGTATATTTCGATTTTTTTACGGAAATTGTGACCCACGTTGTGTCATCTAAATTCTGAATTTAAATTTATTGAAATGATCGCAAAAAATTCTATAATGCACCAAACTGTTCGCTCCATTTGTGGTATGCGCGAACCATTTCTGTAGATACACTTGGTTTTCTTCTTTGTTTTATATTACGAAAGTCTGTCATAGTTATTTCCCTTGGTTGCTGTGGTGTATTACCTTCAACAGGCTCCGAAAAACTTGATGATTTGAATAATTCATTTACTACCTGTAATTGTGCACCCTGACAGACATCTTTGATATCACTTGCACTATAACCATCAAAATGTTTTGCGAGAGTTAATGAATGTACTCTTGAACTTTTTCTCAATGGTGAGGTATAAAGTTCAAATAAATTTTCCCGTGCTTCAGTAGATGGTAATGATACGTAAATTCTTTTTTGGAATCTTCGAAGAAATGGACTGTCAAGACTCCAAGGCTTATTTGTTGCACCAATTACATACATCATCAATTCTTTTCCCTTACCATTCACTCCATCCATCTCAGATAAGAATTGGTTTTTGGCTCTAATTTCACCGCCAACCTCACTGTTTCTGTCTCCAAGTAGTGAATCAACCTCATCGATGAAAAGAATTACAGGTTTACCCTCACGTTCACAGTATCCACGTGCCATTGAGAAAAGTTTTGAGACATTTTTCTCTGCTTCGCCAAGCCATTTACTCATCATAGATGCAGCGTCAACATTAATGAAATAACCGTCTAGCTCGTTTGCAGTGGCAGCTGCAAGCATTGTTTTTCCTGTACCTGGTGGTCCATACAATAGCATTCCCCTTGGCCATCCTAATGGAAACAAATCTGGTCTCTTACTTGGATAAACAATTGATTCTCGTAATGCATTTTTAGCATCGTCTAAACCAATAACCTCAGCCCATTTCACATCTGGTTTTTCTTTTAAGATTAAATCTTCTAAGCTATCATCGGATGAAATGTTTGATTTCACTCTAGCAAGTGATTTTTTTTGTTCTTCTGGTGTTGCATTAGGATCAACAACTGGTTCTACACTTCCAGCACGAGTATTTCTTAAGTCCTTTATACGTCCTTGGTATTTCTGCATTCTTTCAGTATAAATTCGGTTTAATTTACTATCAGGATATAATCTCATTAATTTCATAAGTGTCTCAGATGCATTTTGATATCCTGTTATTGCCATGCCGACAGCTCCTTGTGAATCTGCCTTTATTGCATCTGCCGCATATTTGCTAGCGCTATTCTCTAATTCTTGTGGTGCCATACTCATATTATTTCACTATACAACTGACTGTAGATTTCAGTAGGTATTCACATGAGTAAATTGCTATCGTGACCTAGGTGAAATTTATTCAACAGGTTTTTCCATGTGTGCCTAGAATACATATAGAAGTCTAAATAGAGTGTGTTTTTTTCTCTGATTTGATCAAATTTGATTTAAATTCTTGAATTTTCTTTAAAGAAAAATCAGCTGATACTGTTAATTCGTTAATCTCCTCATCAAGTGATTCCAGGTTAATTAGTGTGGAATCTATAATACTAACGAATTTTTTTAAATTTTGACTTAATTCTCTCTTAGATTCATGTTTTTCAAGAATAAATTCACAGATCTGAAGAATTTTATGAAAATCATTTAATTCCTCATACTCATAATTTTGAAATTTCTGTATATCGTCAGAATCAATTTTTTTCTCAATAACTGATTTGAAATGTTTAACTTTCTCTAGATTAACTAACTGGAATGTTTTTCTTACTTTCTTCAACACATGTAAATCAAAATAAGCCAACATTAGGCTCAAACATCCAAAAAATAGAGTGGACGATCAAAATTGATTTAGTGTTTAGGAAAAAATAAAAACCGACCACAAAAATGAATATTATGATAGTAAATAAATTAAAAGAAAATAACATAATTCTGCCTACACCGCCAAAGCCGGCTGGATCATACATTCCAGTGACAGTAACAGGAAATATGGCATTTGTGTCAGGTCAAATTCCAATGAAAAATGGCAAGATTGAATTTGCCGGAAAGGTTCCAGATGAACAAACAATTGAGATTGCTCAGGAAGCTGCAAAATTATGTATAATTAATTGTCTGGCTCAATTAGATGCACACTTTGGTACGCTAGAAAACATCAGTAAAATTGTGCGAATTTCTGGATTTGTAAATTCTATGCCAAATTTCTCAGAGCAACCAAAAATAATTAATGCTGCATCAGATTTACTTTTTCAGATTTTTGGGGAATCTGGAAAACATTCAAGAATTGCAGTTGGAGTTGTAAGTTTACCACTTAACTCGACTGTTGAAATTGATATGATAGTTGAATTGTCTAGTTAAATTTCTGTAATAGATTTTTCTAAATTATCAACTAGACGCTTTATTTTCTAATTCTGTATTCAATGCATTAATGAATTTACTTATTTTTGATTTAGGAATGGATGCACCACATGCTTTATCATGTCCTCCACCAGAACCCCCAAATTCACTAGATAGTCTGTTTACTAATTTACCTAAATGTATTTTACATGATTTTGATCCCCTAATTGAAACGGCATAAATTCCATAATCAACACGTTCTTTGTAAGCAACACCAACATCTTTCCCTGATAATCCTAAAACAAAATTCACCGCACCGCTTGCACCTGCATCTGTAATTTCCATATAACCAAGATTTCTTTTTGTTCTCATTGATTGTTTTACTTTTGCAATTATATCTGCTAATTTTCCAACCTGTATCTGTGCAAATTCATATGTGTTGGGAATCTCATGAGGATACTTTGATTCACTTAATTCATCTACAAGATATAGTAAATAATCAGGATCCTTTTGATGACCAACTATATTGTATGTAAGTACAGTAGCACTAACTAACGCAAACTGTCGATCAAAAATCTGTAATAGTTTTGAACCTAATGGTCTATCCTCCATATAATCAGTAATAGCCGCACATGCTGCAACAAAGGCTGCATGATCATTTAGTTTGGTTCTAAATGCATTATAAACTTGAACAGTTGCACATTCATTAGTATCATGAATGACCTTAACTTTGATTTCTTCTAATTGTTTTATAATTTTTTTATCAAGATCGTGGTGATCGATGTATGTAACCTTGACTCTATGCTTTCTTAACACTGTCAAAAGTTCTACGAATTCTTTTTCATTCTGTTTATTTAATCCAACATCACAAATGAAAAGTTGTTTTAATTTTTCATCGTTGCGTAAAGACTCCATTGAATCCATCATTCCAGGATAGTCTACTAGTATTGTTTCACCACCAAATGCCTGCTTTACCAATGCAGCAGAGCTTATGCCATCGGCATCCTCTTCATGTGACACACATACTATTTTATTTTTAGTAGATTTTACTGCCAATATTTAATCAATAATTATTTTTCTGTCCCTCATTTAAACCAAAAATAATAATTTACTTTGTTTTTGATATGATTTTCTTTTCATCTCGTTGTTTCTTTAAAATTGTTGTATAAAGATCATATATTGTATTACCAGAAAGTTGGTTTTCTAAATCATATTTTTGGACTAATTTTAAAAATTCTGGTGACGCATTAAGAATTTCTTCATCAACTTGTTTCATTACGTCCCGTTCTGATTGTGACATAAAATTTGATGAAAATTTACGCTTTATGGAACATATTTGATAGATTAGACCAATTAGTGAATTTATTGGAGACTGGTAAGCGTACTTGAAAATTTAAAAGGATTTAATGAGGAGTAATTCTATGGAAACAAAAAACATAGGTCTTAGAGATATTCCAATAGCTGATACAAAAATTTCCTTTATTGATGGTGAAAAGGGTAAATTGATTTATCGTGGATATGATATTCTAGATCTTACAAAAAATTCTAATTTTGAAGAGACTGCCTTTTTATTATTACATGATCACCTTCCTACACAAAAAGAATTTGATGAATTTAAAAAAAATCTAAGAGATTCACGGCCAATTACAATTCAAATGCAAAAAAACATGAAAAACTGGCGTAAAGAAGCCGACCCCATGGATGCTCTTCAGGCATTTGTCTCTGCTCTTGCTGGATACTATAATGAAAGTGGGACTGCTAAAGAAGTTAGTTATCAAAGAGCTGTAAATCTAATTGCCAAAGTCCCAACAATTGTAGCGAGTTGGGCTCGCATAAGGAATGGTAATGATGCTATTCAGCCTGATCCTAAATTAAACCATTCAGCAAATTTTCTATATATGCTAAAAGGTGAAAAACCTGATAATACATTCGAGCGAATTTTTGATGTTTGTTTAATTTTACATGCAGATCATACTTTTAACGCATCGACATTTGCAGCCAGGGAAGTTGCATCTACACGTGCACATATGTATTCTGCTGTGAGTGCAGCGGTTGGTGCCTTAAGTGGAGAATTACATGGTGGTGCAAATTTTGAAGTTATGAAGATGCTACTGGATATTAAAAGTATTGACAATGTTGAAAGTTGGGTGAAAAAAAGAATACAGTCTGGGGAACGTATTATGGGTATGGGTCATGCGGTTTACAAAACTGTTGATCCTAGATCAATGATTCTAAAAGAGTTATCAAAAAAATTATCTAAAAAAACTTCAATGCCATGGTTTGATATAACAGAAAAGGTGGAAGACATTACTTCTGATTTAATGAAAAAACAAAAAGGAACTGACATATTTCCAAACGTTGATCTTTACAGTGCATCTGTATATTACATGCTAGGAATTCCAATGGATTTGAATACTCCTATATTTGCGATATCACGTGTTGCTGGTTGGTCAGCACACGTAATTGAAGAACGATTTGCTGAGGCTGCACCAAAAGCGATGTTATACAGACCAAAGGCCACATATGTTGGAAAATATGAAGGGCCGCAGGGATGTAAATTTATTCCCATTGAGAAAAGATAATCAACTTCTTGTTTTTAACCAAGTTTGCGCCTTGGAATTGATATCATGACTATACAGTACTTCAAAAACCATATCATAGAATGTTATGCCTTTTTTCTGTGCTTGTGAATCAAGCCATTTTATCCCATCAGCTAGTTCAGGGTCATGTTCAGAAAAATCTACAAGTTCATCTACCATTTTTCTGAAGAAATTATGAGATTTGATCATGAATTCACGTTTCTTAATTGATCATTAAGCCCAGAATGCAAATTATATTGATAAAGCGCTACTTTTTGATTGACATATGGAGCATGAACTTTTTTTTGATGGAACGACGTCAGAGTACTCATGGTCAATAAAGACTGAAGATAAGACTGCAAATCAGATTCGAGAGCATCCACCAGCTTACCTATCAGGTGGAAAATTAGATGTCAAGAACAATCTAGAATCCAAGTTTATTGCACTACATGTTGGAATTTACTGGGGTCTGGGTGTTTTCATCATAAAAGATTCTGACACAGTAAACGTAATGTGTGATTCAAAAGAAATGTATGAAGTTCTAGTTAATAATCAAAAAATAGACAGTCAAATAATTAACGATAAGATTCATTTCATTAACCAATTAACTGATCACAGAAATCTGAAAATTAACTTCAGAGTGATAGAACCTGAAACAAATTTAGCTACAGAACATCTCTCTACAAATAATGAAACTTCCGCATCTAGAGATTCTAGGGGGTTTGTCTAATAATTAACCCTATATCATTCACATTAGTATGAGTTGGTCCAGTGTATATCAAACCACCAAGTTTTTTGAAATAGTTAAAAGA
>CAZBHD010000045.1:0-3301 GCA_964491985.1 uncultured Candidatus Nitrosopelagicus sp.
AGAAATCTATAATCTACACCCAACACTTCTTCAACATGATGCCCAAATGTGTTGCTAAGTATAAACGGAAGACCTATGATCATTATTTTCCCATGCAATTCTCGTAATTTACCAAAAACTGAATCTTTGCCAAAACTACTCTTATATCTCATTTCACCAATCTCGTCTTTTAATTTTCCAATTACAGAATGGGAATAAATTGGATGTAACACACGTCTACTTTTAGGATTTTTTCTAACCAATTCTGAAATAATGCCACATTTTGAAGGAGTTTGGTTAATATCAAAAGATTCTCCACTGCAAAAATCCCAATTATATGTCGGAACAATTAATGTTCCTTCTGAAGATATTGTGTTCAGAATTGCATCAATTACTGTTTGAGGTCCACCATCTATTCTTCCAAAAGATTTGAAAGAACTATGAACAAGTATTGTATCTCCTAACTGCAATCCTAATTTTTTAAAACCAGAAACTAATTCATCACAAGTAATTATTTCAAATCACCTTAAGTAAATTGTATTTTACAAGTTCATCTGCAACTTGTTTGATGAGCGAGAAGTCCATTTTTGATTTTACAGCTATGTCTAATAATGAATTCTCACCATCAGATTGGTTCAGAATCCATAACATGGCATTTTCTTTTTGGTCTGAATTCTTTTGACTTCCTAATTTTCTATATAATCCTCTTTTCCCTAATTGAGGTTCACATTTGGGACTCAAATTAAGATATTTCTCGTTATTTTCTATAATAAAAATAATTTCCAAATACTTAGATAATGTATTTTGTAGATTTTCTGCTTTCACAAAATCCAAATCATCTTTTGAAGTATGATATTCTGGAAATTTATCATACATAGTTCTGACCAAACTCCCCACAGGTAAATCAAATGCAGGGGAACAAAACTGCCGTTCATCAGAACCTGATGGAAAATAGTCAACAATTGAAAATTCTTGTTTAGACTGTTCTAATACATATTTTGTCGTTTTATCTATTTCATTATCTCCTCTCCGAGTTTTTTTATATGTAAGTGAACCTGAGTCGCCTAAACAGGTTGCCACCAATCCATGTTTAATTCTAGATATGTTTTTTTCATTTTTACTTAACCAAGTAATTGCACCAATGGTTTCAGGAATGAAAAGAAATCTGTATGAAAATTTTGTATTTAATTCTTCTAAATATTTTGCAAGAAATGTTACTAAGACAGTTCCAGACAGATTATCATTACACATTGAAGGGTGGCACACATAACATGTTATTAGAAACTCATCTTCCAATACTCCTTTTTTTAAAAATTCCCCATAAGTCAAAGACCCATTTTCTAATGTAGAATCAATCATTATTTCATTTTCTCCTTCTTGTAACTTCTCAAATTCGTTGTGTTTCATACAAAATCCCCAATTTTCATTATAATATGAGGTAAGATACGGAATGGCATCAGGCATTTCAGGTAAAGTGTGGATATGAGATTTCAATTCTGTTAATGATATTTTTTTGTGTATTGGAACACTATAGCTAACAACATGTAAATTCGAATTTTTAAAATCGATTATTTTTTTCCCTGAAGGGTCAATAATGTATGCGTCTTGGATATTCCATTCTTTTGGAATTGTCCAATCAAATACTGGTGTTCCAGATTTTACCTCTATAATTTCAAGATCTATGTGGTTTTTCAAAATTGATAGTGATTTTCTCACGCCGTCACCTGTGATACTTGTACAAATTGGAAATAATTTTGTCATTAATTCGTGCATTTCATTTCCAAACTTCTGCGAATTGGAAATAGCATTTAAACAGAACTCGGAATTCAAATTATTCTCAAATATCATAATCTGTAAATTATATTTAAAAATTTAATTTTTTGATCAAGATCTAAATACAAGATCTTCCAATACAATACATGATAATTATTGGTAGTTTAGAGAAAAAGGTAGAAAATAAAAAGATAGTTTAGAGTTGATTTCCAGCTAGAAACCAATTCTCTTTTGGATTCTCATCAAAAACTACAATTACATGCTCCTCTTTTGTTTTGAGAATTTCAACTGCAGATTTTGTTATCTCTCTTGCAAAATCCTGTTTTTGTTGGTCAGAACGACCAGGATAAAGTGATACCTGTATGTATGGCATACATGAATTTAGAACATCACTAATTTAATTTTTGTAATTATCTCCAGTCGTCTCTATAGCCATATCTTGTGCCATAAGTAAAATCAGATCTATGTAATTTTTTGTATAAGAATCCAACTGCAAGACCCAGAACAAATCCACCTATGTGTGCAAGATATGCAACACCACCACCTGCAACGCCAAACCCACCTATGAAAAATGGTAACAAATTTTGAAAGATAAGCCAGAATGGTAAAAAGTACATTGCTTTGATGTGTATCATTCTCCAAAAGAATCCCAACATAAGAAAAGTCAAAACTCTTGCACGTGGAAAAATTACAAGATATGCTCCTAGTATTCCAGAGATTGCACCTGAAGCACCAACCGCAGGAATTCCACTCCCTGGATCACCCATAACGTGGATTAAACCAGCTCCTATTCCCCAAGATAAATAGATGCCAAGATATTTTATTTTTCCAAATCTTGCCTCAATGTTGTCACCAAAGATCCATAAGAACAACATGTTACCACCTAAATGCAACAAGCCACCATGCATGAAAGTTGAAGTCAACAATGAAAGTTCTGGAATTGCTGGACACCCAACTATGTTAACACCAGTATCAATCCCGCTAATTTGTCCTGTAATACAGCCAGGGACAGCTCCCCAATTCAAAAACATATTCATTGCTTGTCTGTTTGAAAATTCAAAAAATTGTCCAGTAACTGCAACCTCAGCAAAAAATACAATCACATTTACAATAATTAATGCAATTGTAAGTCTGGGTTTGAATCCTGGTGGGTGTGGATTTTCATCCTTTAATGGTAACATTTGACAATATTTGTGCCTAGAATTTGTATAATAGTATTAAGAAAATTCTATGTAATTGTGATAATTCCTTCTTTAATCAAATACTGAATTGCATTTACATATGCAGAATCTGGAATCTCGTCGTTGGCCCACCATCCTGCAGTGTTCTTTACCCATTCAGGAATTATTGCATCCTGATTTTCAGCACCACTCTGTGTTACTGGAATTACAATTATGCCAACATTAATCATGTATTCAATTCCATCTGCATACGTATTATCATCAAATACACCCTCTGCCCACCATTTTGCATGATCTTTAATCCATGCAGGAATTGAAACAACGTTTGATTTTTCCTCTTCTAAAACAATAAATGCAAATTCTGTTTC
>CAZBHD010000046.1:0-11992 GCA_964491985.1 uncultured Candidatus Nitrosopelagicus sp.
TCCTGAGTGAAAAATAATGGGTTTCTTAGGTAGGATAAAGAGTAGATCAGAAAAAATCATTGGTGAGAAATCATCAACTAGGATTAAAGATGAGATGTCAAATGAGGGTCATGAGAAAATTGAGATAAAAAGTTCAGAGGACATACAGAAAGAGCAAGTACTAAATGAATTAGATGTTATACGTAATGAACTATCTGAAAAATCGTCACGCCTTGAATCAATATCTGAAAAACTTGACTTGTCACGAAAAGAGTATAATGAAATAATCACAAAAATTATGGAGTCAAAGAAACTACTTAATGAGAACAAAGGTACTATTAATGAGATTCAAGAAGCAAAGAGCAAACTTGATGAAACTAAAAAACATCTTGCCCAAGCAAGTCAGGAATTGATAGACATTAATGTAAAGAAGGATGAAATTGCACCGAAACTTCTAGAATCAACTAAAAAAATCCAAGAGGCTGACTTGGAGTTTGAACAACGAACTAAAGAATTAAAGATAATAAAAAAGCAGTTGGATCAACTAAAGACCAAGAAGAGAAAAGAGTCTGGTGAAAACTCTAAACAAATTGTTGAATCAGCCAGTCAAGTTGTGGCTGTGACGAATAAAAAATTGCAGAAAGCTTTGGAAGAATTGCAAATGGTAAGGCAAATCCTAGAAAAAGAAAAAGATGAGCATGCTAAACTAAAGAAGAAAATTAAATCCTAATCATAGTATTTTTTCCACTTGGAAATTAACTCATCCTTTGTTGCACCAAGATCATAAGACGGTGATGTGACTTCACTCATTGATTTCACATCTACGAGAACTACTGAGTTAATCTTACTTTTCACTCCAGCCTTTGTATAATAGTCTAAAATCTTATCAAATTCTGAACCATCATTGATGATTTTACCATCACCCTTGAATCTATATCCTGATCTCTGAAATGGATCAACAACATTGATCTCAATTGAGGGATTTTCTTGCAAGTTCTGCATTGTTTGTGGTGAACGTATATCTGCAAACACCATTGTTGATTCATCTATCACGGCAATGGTTCCTTTTGGTGAGAGGTTTGGTGTACCATCATTAGATATGGTTGCAACATAACCTAATTTCTGAAAATTAACAAAATTTTTGATATCTTTTGGTATACTTATCATAAAATGACTCTTTTTCGGTTGTAATTAAGCTAACCAAGACCAAGTTTCCTTAGCATGCCCTGCATTTGCCTTCCTTTTGAGGCTTTCATCATTGTCTTTGAATTCTTATAATTTTTTACTAATTCTTTTACTTCATGCTCAGGCCAACCGGAACCCCTTGCAATTCTTTTAATTCTTGATGCATTAAGCAGATCTGGATCAGCTTTTTCGTCTTTGTTCATACTTTGTATAATGTATCTCCATCTATCCACACGTTCTTCCATATGTTCAAGTTGATCCTCTTTAACCATCCCTGATAATCCTGGCATGGTTTCCATTAAATTTTGAAGTGAGCCAACTTTAGTAACTTCTTCTAACTGATAGTAGAAATCTTCCATGTTCATTTTTCCACTAGAAATCCTTTTCATACGAACTTCATCAGCTTCATTTTCAAGTCGCTTAGCCAAATCAAGAACTGCTTGGACATCTCCCATTCCTAAAAGCCTACCTACAAATCTAGTAGGTGAAAATTGTTCTAAATCATCAATTCGTTCACCTGTTCCTACATACATAACTTGTGCACCTGTAGCAGCAGAAGCAGCTAATGCACCACCACCTTTTGCAGAACTATCTAGTTTTGTGATTACAATTCCACCAACAGGTACAATTCTATTGAATGCTTCTGCTTGCGAAAAACATTGCTGACCTATTGTACCATCAATTACTAATAGTGAAAGATCTGGTTCTGCGACTTTGCTAATTTGTGTCATCTCATCTAAAAGATCTTTTTCTTCTTTGTGTCTTCCAGCAGTATCAATCAAAATTATGTCCAAGTTAGAATTCTCAAAATGTTTCAATCCTTTTTTAACAATATCAGGTGAATCTTTGTTATTTTCATCACCAAATACCTCCACGTTTGATTTCTCACACATAGTTCGTAGTTGTACCAATGCCCCAGGGCGGAATGTGTCAGCCCCAATTACACCAACACGATATCCTTGTCTAGTAAGAAATTTTGCTAATTTTGAAGAGATTGTTGTTTTACCGCTTCCTTGAATACCTAACATCAAAACTTTATTGATTTTCCCAGATTTGAAATGAAATTCAGTGTCATTTCCTAATAACTTCGATAATTCATCATAAAGAATTTTTACTATATGATCCTTTCTTGAAAGACCTGGTGGTGGTGCCTCATTTAATGAACGCTCCTCAAGATTTTTTGTAATTTCTAAAACTAATTTGACATTTACATCTGATTGTAATAATGAACGTTGGATATCCTTAGCTAACTCTTTAATTAATTCTTCATCAATACCAGAAGAATTAACAATTTTTTTAATTGCTGAACGCAATCCGTTTTTGAGATTGTCAAGCATTATTTTCTAATTTAATATCCACTATTTCAAATCTTCCTCTTACACCATCCCATATTTTGTTTGAATTGACAATTTTTATCTTATTTTTAAAAAGTGGGCAATTTATTACAAAAGTCTCCGCCTCGCCCCCTTCAAAATTTAAATTAAATTGAAATTTTTTACTCAGATTTTCAAGTTCCTGTAATTCAGAATAACCAATTATTTTTCCAAGCCAAGATTCATCTAAACCTCCAGAGCTTACACTTGAAATAATGAACTCGAAATTATTATCTAGTAATTCTTTCATGTATAGTGAAGTATCTTTATGCCATATCGGTGATATGAGTTTTAAGTTATTCTTTTTGCAAAGTGTTTCAAACTTATTTTTTTGATATTCACTGAGAATGCCACCATGAACTATCCCATCAAAATCAAAAGTTTTTTTTGCTTTTTTAATTAATTCGTCTAACTTTAATTCTTCAATATTCGTATTAACATCATCAATGGAAAGAATGATCTGTGGAATCTCCATTGATTGTGATTGAAGCTTCGTATGAGGTATGTTGGGATAGTGTAGTAAGTGACTTTCATCTGATTTTGGTTGTATTGTAAATAATACTATTATTTCATGACCAGACTTCTTTGCATCATATATTGCAAACATACTATCTTTCCCACCTGAAAAAAATGCTGCTAATTTCATTGTATTAATTGTATTTTGGATGCTTCAAAACTCATAATCTTCATCAAAAATCAGATGGCTTTTCCAAACATCATTAGCATCCAATTTAGGATGTTTTAATTCGCATTATTTTTGTTCTTCCCATAACGTTCCAATATTCTATATCTTGACCTTGCTCAAGTTTTCCTTCAACTTCTTCATCGATCATTGCGATATCAACTGTTTCAAAAGTCTCAGAATCCATTACCTGGATTTCAGAACCTGTTATTGAAATTATTTGCCCAGCTCTTTTATCAATTAAGGGTACATGAACTTGCATACTAACTGGACCAACATGTGGTCTCTTAGCCCCATCAAAAACACCAACTCCAACGATTCGTGCCTTTGCAGCACCATGTTTACCAGGTTTACTAGTATCATATTCAGAAATTCTACATGGTTCACCGGTAGGTTGATCACCTACTGGTAAAAGTATGTAAGAACCAATTTTTAATGAGCCTAAATCAGAGGGTTTACTCATACTGATTAAAATTTTTGAGGGCTATTTACCTTTTTTTATTTTAGTTTTTCAAGAATTGAAAAACTAATTAGATTGTTCATTACAATTCCTTTCCTACATATATCACGTCTTGTTTGCTCACAGTATTTGTTATCACTCTGATGACTTTTTCCACTAGATATTTCAAAAATGACTATATGATCGCTGTAAGGAAATTTAAACTTTGGATTCTCATTTGCAAAAAGTTTTAAATTTCCAAATCCTGATATGCCAATTTTATCTTTTATTGCAGAATATGCAGCTACATCCAACAAGTCATCAGCGGTATCACCAAATTCTAAATAATAGATTGATATGAAATTTGTTTTTTCGGTAACTTCGCGCTGGAAAATTATATTATCTATATTAAAAACAAGTATTGGTTGATCTTGGATATATTTTGAAATATCGTCTTGAATTTTTTTAGCATTTTTAAATCTTGCAAGAATAAAATGATTTATTGATGATGGAAAATATGGTTTGCTTTCTTCAGAAAAAGTTGAAGTGACAAAAAATAATGAATCAATATTTCTCGAATTTACCCATAAATCCTTTAATTCAATTGAATCATGATTATGTAGATAAGGTACACAAACATATCCATTAATACTTTTGATTGAACGCATTATCAAACGCGCAATAGAAAAGTATTTAATTTTTCGGAAAATTTCGTGCAGGATTAAAGTTAATAATACAAAAAATAGCAGGGTAACAGTCCCCACTTAGCTCAGCCTGGTAGAGCTTCCGGCTGTAGTTGTCGGCTTAAGGCTGAAAAACAGCAGTCTACTAGGCATACAGAAACCGGGTTGTCGAAGGCTCAAATCCTTCAGTGGGGACCATTCTTTTAGAATATTAGATTACGGATTGATAACAGCGCGCCCTATAATTTTTCTATTTTTTAGATCTTCTAATGCAGTATTTGCCTCATCTAATGTATAATGCTTAGAAACAATGGGATTAATTACACCACGCTGTGCAAGTTCAATTAGTTCTAACATATCATTATAATTTCCTGTATATGCACCTTGAATTGTAATTGCCTTCAGAGGCACAGATACTAATGGAAGCTCAACTGCACCGCCAAATAATCCAACAAGTATAAGATTTCCACGTTTTCGAATAATTGAAAGATCCATTTTTACTGTTGGTGGTGCATTTACGAAATCTATTATACTGTCAACACCTTTTTCGCTACAAATTGACATTATCTTTTTCCCAGCATCTGGTTCTTTGGTATTAACTATATGAGTTGCACCCAAATCTTTTGCTGAATTCAATTTCTTATCATCAATATCAGCACAAATTATGTTAGCTTTGGTTAATGCTTTTGCAATTTGAACCGCCATCAAACCAAGACCGCCAGCCCCAACTATCAAAATATTTTCAGGGTCATTAACTAATGATTTTTTTATTGCTGTAAATGCAGTGAGTCCAGAACATGCAAGTGACGCTGCAGCATCTGGATCAAGGTTATTAATTTTAGCCAAAAATTTGTAATCTGGGATTAATACACGTTCTGCATAGCCACCATTCTGAAATACACCTAACGATTTTGGTGATTCGCATAGATTTGTGTCGCCTTTTTCACATGTATTACACTGACCACATCCAATCCAAGGATAAACTAATACAACATCACCAATACTTACTGCTTGAACAGAGTCACCTACCTCTTCAACAACTCCAACGACTTCATGCCCAGGTATAACTGGAAATTTAACTCCTCTATCTGTAACTTTCATAAATCCATCGCCAGTATCATAGCCCCCCTCCCAAAGATGTAAGTCACTATGACACACACCTGCAGATTTTACTTTAACGATGACTTCATTTCCACTAGGCTTTGATATTTCAACCTCATTGATTTGTAAAGGCTTGTTAGGTTCAATGATTTGTGCAGATTTCAACAGTTTTGTTCGTTATACATAATAATATAAGAGTTGACTGAGTGAGAAGAAAAAATAGAGCCTTACCATATTATGGCATTGCAGTTTCTTTATCTCATGAATAATGAAGAAACAAAATCAGAAATTTCTAAAGTTCCAATAAACATTTTGTTTGATCCAGAGGGTGTAAAGAAAAAAGATATCTGGCAAATTGATTTAATACAGATACTATCTATGCTGATTAAGATCTTGGAAAAGGCTGACAAGAAAGATCTAAGAATTGCCGGTATGGCTGCTTTATCATCATCATTAATTTATCGAATGAAAGTTGAGAATATCTTTGCGTTACAAAAGGCTGCTATGGAAAATAAACCAATTAGACAAAGATCTGATATTGACATACAGATGTTGGATATTCCTTTTAGACACGAATCAACATACCCAGTTTCTTTAAATGAATTACTAGATCTATTAGAAAACCTCATTGGTACAATTGCAAATCCTAGAGAAAGACGCTCAAACAAATTAAGTTTTGAACCTGTCGATGTTCCAGATTTCAAAAACATTATGAACAATCTTGAAAACCTTATTCCTCAGTATCAAGATTTAATCTTAAAAAAACTTGAACATAATGATAGTGTGTTATTAGCGTCTATCACAAAAGACCTTGATACCACAGATTCAATTAGATGTTTTTTTGCAATATTATTTTTGGCACGAGACGAAAAAGTTGACTTACTGCAAGTTGATGATGATGTTAAAGTCACATTAATCAAATAATAATTAACAAATTGATCAATGATGTGTAAAGGGACGTTTTAAGTCGATTTCAGAACTATTTCTGATATTGGTAAAAGTAGAAGATGAAAATGAATCGATCGCACGACTAGAATCTGCCTTATATTCTGCAGGTAGGCCATTAAGTATTGAGGAATTAATTAGGGCTTCAGGCACAGAATCTAGAACAAAAACATTGAATCTGGTTGAAAAATTAATGCACAAAGCCAAAACTGCATTTAAGGCAATAGAAATTGTAACACTTCCAGATGGTTCATACGTATTTCAATTAAAACCAGAATATAGTTCGTCAATTGGTAGAAGATATGCATCAAAACCAATTTTGGCTAGAGCTACTCAAAAAACGTTATCGTATATCGCATACGAACAACCAATTTCAAGCAAACAATTAGTTGAAGTGAGAGGTACTGGTGTTTACTCCCATCTTAAAGAATTAGCACAATTAGATTTTATTGAGCATCAAAATGTTGGTCGTTTGAGAGTCTATAACACAACTGAAAAATTTAAAAAATATTTTGGAATTCAAGGAGATGACGATACACTTAGACAAAAATTATTTAAAAAAATTAGAGTCAGAAATTCAACAAGATAATCAAACAATCGTATAATATTTCATAAACAGGATGAAAATTTTCAAAAAACTTGCGTTTTGTATAAATTAGAGTGTTTTAGAATTGTTTTGTGAAAAAATCCGTAGAAGGTCTAAAAACAAGTAAGATCACTGGTGGAATCAGACATCCACTAAAATCTCGACGTAAATTTCAGATTGATAGATATCCAAGTGAAGCATTAATGGGTGATCAAGAAACAGCCACACGAAAAACAAGAGGAGATAATAGAAAGACTGCATTAAAAACAGTTAGTCACATTAACTTAGTAATGCCCGACTCAAAAACTAAAAGAACCAAAATTGTTAGAGTTTTAGAAAACCCAACTAATAATGACTATCAAAGACGTGGTGTAATAACAAAAGGTGCTATCTTAGAAACAGATGATGGTAAGTGCAAAGTTATTTCACGACCTGGCCAATGCGGAGTCATTAACGCAATTTTAGTGAAGTGATGGAATGAAAGATTACGAACACATCGTAATCTGGCTTGATTATTTTAATAAAACCTTGCCAAGAAATAAAGGTAGAAGACTTGCAAAAGAAAAATGTATTTTTGATCCATCGTTAAAGGAATTGATTGATGCTGCTAAATCTGCTGGACTAGAACCAACAGAAACAGAAGAGCAAGTTAGATTTCCAAAACGACCATATGTAAGATCAGGATATATCGTACTTGAAAAAAAATCAACTAAGACCAGTATTATGAATAAAATTTCAGAAAAATTAGTTGCCAAACGAACAAAAGATTCAAGAAAATAATCAAAATAGCTCACAACTAAAGTTTTCTTGACAGAACTTTATGAAAACAATTAGACATTATAGATAACAATTGCAGGAGGTAGGTGAAGTATTGCATATTGCCAATAGCGGCAGAGTCATTGTAAGACTAAGCAAAGATGTTAGAGAAGGTGAAATTCTTTGTGACAAAAACAATCAAAAGATTGGACGTGTTACGGAGTTAATTGGACCTGTAAAAAATCCCTTTGCATCAGCAATACCACTAACAAACAATTTAAAAAAAATTAGTGGGACGAAAGTTTTTTCGCTAGCACAAACTCCTGTGATGAAAAAAAACAGGAGAAATAGACATAGATGAAAACATTAGAAATAGAATCTTGCTGCCCTGAATGTAAATCTACAATTGTAGATGATATTCATAGCGGTGAGCGGATTTGTTCAAACTGCGGAATTGTTGTAGATGAACAAATGGCTGACTACGGACCAGAAACAAAAGGTGCTAATCTCGCTGATAAAATGAGATTAGCAAGAGCAACAGGACATACTACATTTGCTCAACACGATATGGGTGTTGCAACTGAGATATCTATTGGAACCACTGATTTCAGTGGAAAGAAAATCAATAGTTCTATATCAAATCAGATGCAAAATCTTCGAAAATGGCAACAAAGAGTTAGGGTAACTTCCCCACGAGAGAGAAGGCTAACAAATGTTTTAGGAAAAATTACTGAAACATGTGAAAGCTGTAGTCTTTCAAAAAATGTTGTTGAGACAGCTGCAAAGATCTATCGAAGCTTAGATGGCAAAAACATTGAGGTAAAAGGCAAATCTGTAATTAGTATTACAGTAGCTGTAGTCTATCTGGCATGCAAACAATGTGATGTTGTTCGCTCGTTAGAAGAAATTTGTAGAGAAGTGTGTCTAGAAAAAGACGTTAAAGCAAAATCAAAACTTGCTGCAAAATACTATAGGAATCTAGTATTGGAGATGGGACATGAGATTACACCAATTGTCACCATGGACAAATACATTTCCAAGATTGCAAATCTTACAAAAACAGATGTTCGTGTTGAGCGTCTGGCACTAGAAATTGCAGAAAAGGCACAAGTTCAAGGTATTACAGATGGTAAGGCACCAAATGGAATTGCGTCTGCTTACATGTATATTGGATCTATTCTGTTAGGGCAAAATGTTCTACAGAGAGATGTATCAACGGTTTCTGGAATAACAGAGGTAACTATACGAAACAGAGTAAAGGAGATACTTACCACGAATAGAATTACTATTACTCTGCGCCCTGTATTAGTCAACAACTAAACCTCCCCTCTTTCTTATTTTTTATATTAGGATTAGCTAAAATTAGTCTGGATTATATATTAAAGTCCAAGCGTTATTACATGGCAATCTTAGAAATAAAAGACCTTCATGTTACACGTGATGGAAAAGAGATTCTAAAAGGTGTGAATCTAAAAACAGGTCCAGGTGAAGTTCACGCTATTATGGGACCAAATGGTTCTGGAAAAAGTACTTTAGCATACACTCTTCTTGCACATCCAAAATATGAAGTTACTAGCGGAGACATTCTACTTGACAATGAAAGTATTTTAGATCTAACAGCTGATGAACGTGCAAAGAAAGGATTGTTCCTAGGATTTCAATATCCAACTGAAGTATCGGGTGTAGGTTTTTCACATTTTCTTAGAACTTCATACAATGCGCTAAGTAAAGCATTACAAGGTGAAGATAGAGAAGTTTTCATTACAGTAAGAGAATTTCAAAATTATCTAAAACAAAATATTAATGCTGTTGGATTAAAGGATGAATTTCTCTCACGATATCTTAATGAGGGTTTTTCAGGTGGAGAGAAGAAACGTTCTGAGGTATTACAAATGGCAGTCTTAAAACCAAAAATTTCAATTCTAGATGAACCTGATTCCGGTTTAGATATAGATGCTGTGCAAGCAGTTGCTAAAGCAATAAGCGAGGTTTCTGATAAGGATTCTACAACTATAGTGATTACACACTATGCTAGAATTCTAAATTTCTTAGATAAGCTTGATCATGTACACGTATTTGCAAAAGGTAAAGTACTCAAAACTGGTGATGCATCACTTGCACAAGAACTTGAGAAACGTGGATATGATTGGGTTCTAGAAGAATCTAATGAGAATGATTAATAATTATTTTAAATAACACACCAGAACAAAAAGAACATGTCGGAAGAAGAAAAGCAATATTTTTTCAATTTTTCATTCTTTAAAATTGATCCAAAATGGCGGTGGATGGCAGACTTGGCAAAAGAAGAATCTGCAAGAGAATTACAGAATATAATAGAAAATTCTCCAGTGAATATAAGGACATACTCCACATTGGGATTAAGGGATGATTCAGACTTTTTGCTATGGTTCATGTCCGAATCAATTGAGGATATTCAGGAGACTATTTCAAAAATTTACTTAACCGTTGTTGGAAAATACATTATTCCATCACGAGTATATTTATCATCTACACGTTCCTCAGTTTATGCTCAAAACAATAGAATACATTCGTTTGTGGGTGGTATGGAATCTAAAAAATATGCTGTTGTATACCCGTTTATAAAAACACGTGAATGGTATCTATTGCCACTAGAACAAAGAAAACAGATGATGGATGAACATATCAAAACCGCTGAAAAGTTCCCACAAGTTGAAATAAACACAACTTACTCATTTGGAATTCATGATGAAGACTTTATGTTAGCTTTTGAATCAGATGATTTACATGTGTTTCAAGATCTAATTATGGAACTAAGGGGTACAAGAGTATCTGCTCATGTAAAAATGGATACGCCAATGATTGTATGTGTAAAGAAGGATATTATTCCTCTAATTACTAGTCTTGGATAATGAATGGTCTAAAAGAATGGGCTACTGTAGTCAAAGCCTTAGAAAATGGAAAGCAAACAGTGATTCTACGAAAAGGTGGGATATTAGAAACTGCATCTGGATTTGAAATAGAATCAAAAAAATTTTTACTTTTTCCTACATGGGAACATCAAGAAATAAAACATGTTAAACCAGAATATCATGATTTTCTAAATCAAACATTGAATCATAAACCAAGAGAGGGTTTTAACATAATCACATCTATTGCAGAAGTTTTAGATCACAGGGATATTTCTTCAAACAGCATTATAGATGATCTATCATCATTCCATGTTTGGAGTAATGAATACATTAAAGAAAGAATCAATTGGATGCCAGAAAAACCACTAAAAGCTATTTTTCTAAAAGTATACACATTTCCACAAATTGAAATACCATTACAATCAGATTTTGAGGGCTGTAAATCTTGGATAGAATTAAATTCAAACCAAAAGTCTGGTCAATCAGTGCTTACTAATCAAGAAATTAATAATGAATTAAAGAAATTCAGGGAGATTGTGAATTGAAATACAAGAAATTAGGAAAAAGCGGGATAGAGGTTTCAGAAATTGGTTTTGGTGCATGGACTATTGCATTAAACTGGTGGTGTAAAGAAATTGAAGAAGATGAGGCAAAAAGAATGCTAAAGAAAGCATATGATTGTGGAATTAATTTCTTTGAAACTGGTGATATGTATGGTAGAGGTAAGAGTGAAAAATTAATCGGTGAAACCTTCAAGGATATGCGAAACGAAGTAGTCATCTCTACAAAATATGGCTATGATTTTGAAAGTGTAGATCAAATTGGTCATAAGGAACTCCCACAGAAATTTGATGAGGGATTCACTCGTCATGCATTAGAAAAAAGTTTAGAGAGATTACAGACAGATTTTGTTGATATGTATGGACTACATAATCCAAAAATGACTCATATTCATGATGATAAAATTTTCCAAACAATAGATAATTTAATTTCCGAGAAAAAAATAAGAACTTATCAAATTGCTTTAGGTCCTGCAATTGGATGGACCAGAGAAGGTTTAGATTCTATGATACTAAAGAATGTTACTGCAGTTCAAACTGTATATAATATTCTTGAACAAACACCTGGAAATGAATTGATTGATGCTGGAATAAAAAATAATGTAGGAATACTGGTAAGAGTTCCTGACGCATCTGGGATCTTAACAGGTAAAGTAAATGCTGATACAAAAATAGATGAAAAAGATCATCGGTCAGTCAGAAAAGGTGAATTGATAAAAGCATCATTGATAAAGGTGGAACAGTTGCGCCCTATTGCTGAAAGTAATGGATTAACCATAACAGAATTAGCAATCAAGTTCATCTTATCTAAA
>CAZBHD010000047.1:0-4323 GCA_964491985.1 uncultured Candidatus Nitrosopelagicus sp.
ATTTTTTATTTTCAGGATGTGATCCAAGTGAGTATGCTCTTCGAACTACCTTATTATTCTCACTAGGAATTGGCATTCCCAATGTCAGAAATTGACCTGTCTGGTAATCTGGTATAATTCCATCGTCTGGTACGACTCTGAAAATACAAAGATCCTCTTTTAGTAATTCAATGTAAGTGATAATTCCTTTTTTATCAACTGCCATACTCGTTTCATCTGAATTAACAGGTTAATAAGTTTCATTGAAATAAGTCTCACCTAACGCTAACAGTATAAATTCAGTTAAATGTTGGTACACTTTTACAAAATCTGTTTCATTCTTTATGTTTGAAATGGGCCGGTCGTTCAGCCTGGTAGGATGCGCCCATGGCATGGGTGAGGTCAAGGGTTCAAATCCCTTCCGGTCCACCATTTTAATTACAATTATTCAATATTTTTTCAAGATCAGGATCTTTTTGTTTTTCCAATTCAATTTTTTCATCATTTGATATATTCTCATTAAGTAATACTAGTGAATATGCAGCACTTTTTTTTACTTCTAGATTTGAATCGAAAATTCCTTGATGAATCTCTTGTCTTGTATTACTTGCACGAAGATGCCCTAATGCTCCAAATGCACAAGATCTCACCATACTGCTAGAATCATTTGTTAGTTTGATGATAGAATCTATTGCATTTTTGTCATTTCGGTTTGCTAAAAGTAGAGAACAGAATGCTCTGAGATTCTTACTTTTGCTACTTAAACTAAGAATTAACTCCTTAGAGATGTCATTTTCATTCAGCATTAATGTGCTAAAAACCTCACCTCTAATTGTAATATCATTATCATCTAATAATGAAATTATTTTGCCAATTATTTTTGGATTGTTAATTTGAGTTAGTTGAGATAATACAAAAATTCTCTTGTTTCTATTTGAAGAATCAAGTATATCTAAAATAGAATTATTTTCAAGAGCCATTTTTTAGTCATTTTATACCCTGAATCTTGATAATTATGGTTTTGGCTCCTTTAGAAATCTTAGATTTAAATTATACTCATAATATTTGACTCGCATGTCGACCGAACAACGAAACACTATATTCATCGGTAAGAAACCAATTATGGCTTACGTGACATCAACATTAATCCAATTGGCAAACTTACCCACAGTTAGCATCAAAGCTCGTGGCATGAGTATTGGCCGAGCAGTTGATGTAGCACAAATAATTTCAAGAAAGACCGAAAACGCCGGATACACTATTGGTCAGATTTCCATAGGCTCTGAAGCCTTAGAGTCACAAGACGGAAAAACAAGAAATGTTTCAACAATTGAAATCGAAGTAAAGAGAAATAATTAATTAACTCTTTACTAGTTTTTCTTTTTTTATTTTGAATATCTTTTTTCCAGTTTGCTATATTTTGATAGTTCTACAATATCATTAAACTGATCAAAACGAACAAGGTTATTTTTTAATTTCGTAGTAGTGCCTGTGTTTTTTAGCTCATGTAAAATTTTTAGTGTTGCAAATGTATTTGCATATAGGATTGATAATGGATATAAGATAATTTTATAGCCCATTTTATTCAGTTTTGAAGCAGAACTAATGGGAGTGGCGCCACCCTCTATCATATTTGCAACTAACGGAGCGTTAATTGACTTACCAATTTTTTTCATCTCTTCTAGTGATTTTGGTGCTTCAACAAAAATTACGTCTGCACCTATTTTTTTGTAGTAGTTTCCTCTTTCTATAGCATCATCCAATCCTTTGGTAGCCCTTGCATCAGTTCTAGCAACAATTATGAAATCTTTACTAGATTTTGCATCAATTGCGGATTGTAATTTTTCTGCATATTCTTCTTTTGGAATAACATCTTTTCCTTTCATATGACCACATCTTTTTGGCCATTTCTGATCTTCTAAGAATACTCCTGAGACACCAGCATTTTCTAATTCCTGAATTAGTTTTCTTACGGTTAATGCATTTCCATATCCAGTATCAACATCAACAATTAGTGGAACCGAGATAGCATTTGATATCCTTCTGGCATTATCTAGCGTCTCAGTTGCACCAACAAAACCATAGTCTGGCATTCCAAGTAACGTAGCTGACGTACCATAACCTGTCTGAAACATTGCATCAAAACCAACCTTTTGTGCAATCTTGGCTCCAATTGCATCATAAACTCCCGGAACTACAAGTGGTTTTGCCTTATTGTTAATTAGACCTTTGAGACTCTTCATGAATGATAATTCTACAAGCTTTATTTATCAATTAATCTGTGCACTAAATCTTATTTAGATTTTGAAATTTTATCAAGTTTTTTTAGTTCAGATTCTAGAAATTTTCTATATTTCTCAGCCTCAGTTTTAGTCATTTTTTCGACATTTGAGCTTAACAGATTTCCCAAAATTGTTACTCTTTCTAAAACATCCATTGCTACAAATTTGCTAATGTTTCCAACACGAAAAATTGTGTCTAATTGTTTTTTTACTATATTATTAAATGAATCAAGATCTTCTAATGTTGTTTTACCTTTTTGAGATACTTTGTATTTGCCATCTTTTGTCTCTTCTATTAGATCTTCATCTAACAATCTACCTAATAGCGGATAGATCAAGCCAGGTGATGGTTTCCATCTACCACCACTTTCTTTAACAGCAGTATCGATAATCTCTTTTCCTGTATGTGGTTTTTTTTGGAGTAATTCAAGAATATAGTATCTAGAAAACCCCCTAGGAACTGAACTCCCGACTCTTTGAAACCAATCAGAAATCATCACTAGTGATATCACTAGTGATATATATTAATGCTTCGATCCATACAATTTTGTTATAATACATAAGTAACCTATTTGGAATTTAGACATCAGATGTCTAATTCTATAGAATATGATTTGATAATTGCGGGTTCTGGGATTGCAGGATTAAGAGCAGCTATAGAAGCTGCAAAGAAAAATTCAAAAATTAAGATTGGTGTTATTGCAAAAACTCAAGTTATGCGTTCCCACTCGGTCTCTGCTGAAGGTGGCACTGCAGCAGTTATAGAAGAAGACAGTGGCGATACTGTTGAATCACATATTTATGATACAGTAAAAGGAAGTGATTTTTTGGCTGATCAAGATGTAGCAGAAAGACTTTGTCAGATGATGCCTAACGAAATATTTCAGTTAGAACATTGGGGGATGCCTTGGTCAAGAAAGGATAATGGCAAAATTGATCAACGAAATTTCGGTGGTTATAGTTATCCAAGAGCAACATATGCAATTGACAAAGTTGGATTCTTTGAGATGCAGACTCTATATGATACATGTCAGAAATTTGATAATATTGAATTTCTTAATGAGTGGTTTATAACATCAATAATACATGATGGAAAGCAATTCTGTGGAGTTACTGCAATAGAATTATCATCAGGAACATTTTACTCTATTAAAGGAAAAGCACTGATCATAGCAACTGGTGGCGCAGGACGAATCTACAGTTATTCAACATACGCTTTATCATCAACACCTGATGGACTTGATATGGCGTATCGTGCAGGAATGGCTCTTAAAGATATGGAGTTTGTCCAATTTCACCCAACAGGAATATTACCATCTGGAATTTTGATAACAGAAGGTGCAAGAGGTGAAGGTGGTTATCTAATCAACAATGTAGGTGAACGCTTTATGAAAAATTATGCTGCAGGAAAAATGGAACTTGCTCCACGTGATATTGTTTCAAGATCAATTATGACAGAAATTAATCAAGGACGTGGTTTTAATCATGAGACAGGTGTTCAATGTATGAAACTTGATTTGCGTCATCTTGGTGATGAAAAAATCAAGGCTAAATTGGGTGGTATACGAGAAATCTCAATCAAATTTTCAGGGATTGATCCTTCACAGGAGATGCTTGATGTTAGGCCTGTTTGTCATTATATGATGGGTGGAATTCATACCAATATTGATGGTGCAGCAGAATTGCAGGGTGTTTGGGCTGCAGGGGAAGCTGCATGTAATAGTGTTCATGGTGCAAACAGATTAGGTGCAAATTCGACATCTGAGTGTATTGTATGGGGAAAGATTACTGGCTCACTTGCAGTTGATTATATTGAAAAGGAACACACATCACCAGAATTTCCAACACATCTTCTAACTGCTGAAGAAACAAGAATATACGACGGAATTTTCCGTGGACGCGGTGAAGTAAACCCATATGAAGTAAAGCAAGAAATCAGTGATACATTAAACGAAAAGGCATATGTGTACAGGACAGAAAGTGAACTTGTTGAAGGTTTGAAAAAGATCAGAGAACTAAAGGAAAAAACTTGGAAACATGTTGATGATAAAGCCAAAGAATA
>CAZBHD010000048.1:0-7286 GCA_964491985.1 uncultured Candidatus Nitrosopelagicus sp.
GTCTTGTAATATCACTTTACAACATGGTTGATGTGAAAAAAATTTCTGACACCTTGGACATTCCTGTCATTGGTGTGACATACAGTGACTCTGGAACTTTGAACGAGACAATAAAAAATTACTTTCCAGATGACTATGAAGAAAAATTAGCCCAGTACAAAAAAATTGGAGACAGAGAAAAAGTTTCGCTAAAAACAGGCAATGATCTTTTTGTCAGATATGAAGGATGTACGCTAACACAGTGTAAACAACTCTTAGATAGAATTACACCATCTGGTCAAACTCCGGAACCACTTCGTATAGCACAATTATTGGCTAAGACAATTCTCACGAATTGATTTTCTTCAGATATGCAAGTACCCCAGTATAGTCAATATCTGAAAATCCCGCCTCAATTGCATTCTGATATACCTCGTCTGCACGCTCAGTCATGGGCAGATTGGCACCAAATGACTTTGCAGCGTCATTTATGGTATCAAGATCTTTTTTCAGATTTTCGAGTGTAAATGTCGGTGTAAAGTTATCTTGGATCATTTTGTATGCCTTACCCTCACTCATTCCTGTCTTGAAATATGTCGAGTTTAAAATTTCGAGAAAGATTTCTGGATCAAATCCTGCCTTTCTTGTAAGAGTTATTCCCTCAGAGAGTGAGAGTGCAAGCATCGCAATCTGTAGATTCATTGCAAGCTTTATTGAATGTGCAGTTCCTGTATCACCTAAAAAGTAGGTTTGATGTGCAATAGTATCAAATATTTCCTTGAATTTTCCAAAGATTTCTTTTTTCCCAGATATCATCATCACCAATTTTCCATCTATTGCAACGTTTGGTCCTCCCATCACGGGGATTTCCAAAAACTCAACACTTGACGTTTCAAATTTTTGCGAGATTTCTTTTGCCGAGTTTGGGTTTATTGTACTCATATCGGCAACAACCAAGCCATCATGCTTTCCTGAAATAATTCCATCCTCCCCAAATGCAACTTGTGATACTGCATCTGCATCCCTTACTACCGTAATAACAAGATCAGACTTTTCTGCAACTTCTTTCGGCGAGTCAGCTATAGTTGCACCAGTCTGTACAAGTTTTTCTGTCTTGTCCTTTGTTCGATTAAAGACTGTCACGTTATAGTTTGAATTTAAAAGATGCAAACCTACTGCTTCTCCAAGCATTCCAGTTCCGATTATTCCAATATCGGTCATTTTCTTTCCTCATCTACTAACTTCCAGTCACTCTTTCCAAACCTTGGTGCTGTAAACTGTAAGTGTCCTATGACTCGGTCTCCCTTTCTTACCATTGCAAAGTCAGACTTTTTTGTACTGTAAACCTTTTCTTTTGCTTTGTAGCCACCCTCAATCACTCTAGCCCTGAATCTTTTACTTGCCTTTGTAATTAGACTTCTTGCTACCTTAACATCTCCCATCCACGAAAACATCTCAAAGGTTCCAAAGTTTTCGGTTGTAATTGTATAGCCGTAAAGCCTAGCCTCAAATTTGACCTTTCTTTTCACTGCCTCCTCATTCATCCATGTAATTATCATCTCGGCAAAGTCCTTTTCTGCCCCAAATGTTTCTGACTCGTTCATTGTTAGAGGTTTTTTCTAATATTGTAAAAATGTAATCAAAGGTGATGTATACTGACTATACAAACGTGTGTAATGTACAGGCTCAAAAATGGATCCATACCTTTTTAAGGATTTTTTATACATGAAAAATCATGGTTTCAGAAAAAGAAAAAAAAGAGACTGTGTATGACCGTATTGAAAAACTAGAGGATGAGATTGCAACATTACGAAATGAAATTGATGTAATTAAACATGCATTAAGGAACAAATTAGCACGTCATGAAATTACAATGATCAAGAAAGGTCAGGATGTTTCATCCATTATTGATAATTAGTTTTTTCGCGTATATTTCTAATTAATTCTAAAATAAGATCTACATCTTGTGCGTTAGGATCTAATTCTAAATACCTTTCTAGATATTTGATAGATTTTTTATAATTCATCAATTTTTCTTCTAAAATTCCAATATCACGTATCTCATCAGGTGAATCTGGACTAATTGCAAGTATCATTAGGTTACATCTAATAGATTTCTTATATGAATAAGATTCGGTGTATGAGGATTTTAGATTTCTTAAAATTCTAATTAAAATTTGTTCAACTGTAATCTCATTCAAATATTCTGGAACTAGTTCAACATCATCACCATAGTTACGAAGTAAAATTTCACGTAGATCATCTGCTGATAACTGCTTACCCTTGTTAAATGGGTCCAGCATCAATTCCTCACCCCCTTCAACAATAACATGGCTCGGAAAACCAATTATTCTTAGATCCAATTCAATATGTTTACCTAACTCTGAATAAAGTATGGCTAATGTTATTGGCGTTCCTGTTTTTTCATCAATAACATAATTCAAAAAATTATTTTTTGGATTGTAATAGTCCTCCATATTACCATTAAATCCACATGTTTGGAATAGAAATTCATTTAATAGTGAAATTCTATATGTATGGTTTTTTGATTCTACGATAGAATTTTTTAGGGAAATACCAATGTCATTTATTTTCTGAATCTCATTTTCTATGTCAAGATTATGGTATTCAAGAATTTGGGCAAGTTTTAGACATTTCTCAATCAGGTTTAATTTGGGATTACGAACATATGTACTCCATTCAGAGAGAACAGGATCAAATTCAGCATTCATTGTATGGTTGTTGAACCTGTTGACAGATCTCTTTTCAGATAGAGTTCAGGTTCTTTTAGTTCTCTTGTCCCAGGTGGTGATTCAATTAAGAATTTGAATGCATTTTTACCAAATTTATTAAACACTTTTTCTGTCAAGTCTTTTCCCATGTTTTTACGAACTTTATATGATGAAAAATCAGTACCCATGAAAGTTGTTAAATAATTTTGAAAGTCATTATCATCTTTTAAAATATTTTGTACTGCAAATTCTGCGATTCCTTCCATAGTTGAAAAAGCTGCGTGGTGATTTTGTATTGGTGAAAGCCATCGCTGATAAATATCAGATAGTTCTGGAACTATTTCAGAAATTTTTGGATCAATCTCAACTTTTGAGTAAGTCATTACGTCAGGTCCAAGTACATTCACAACAAAATTATCTGGATTAAGCATGAAAAATAAATTTGCCCTCTTTGCAATTGGGAAATCATCTGGAACTGTTTGGAGTTGTAGGTATTCATATAACTTAGTGGCAGCAGATTCATCTAGTCCCAAAATAATTTCAGCTAGTTCTTCATTAATTGAATTTACATTGGTTGCAGCATTCCTGTTTTCATTTTCTAGGTTAGATTGAGTTGAATGGATCAATTCTTCTAACAGTGTCATTTTTAGTGCACCACGATATCCAGAGTCAACCTTCTCCTGATTCACTTCAAATGGTGGTCCTTGCTTGTAAAGAATTATCTGTGGATATTTTGATAAGATAAATTTATTTAGAAAAACAGTAGAATCAAGATAATCACCATATGTAGTGGAGATTTTAGAGATGTATGCTTTAGCATAAGTTGAATATACAAGAAATTTCTTTGTATCCTTTTGAATTAGTTCTGCAATTTTTTCAATATTTTCATCTGCAACCGCTGAGAATAGATCATTAACAAATTCACGTGATTGTTTTGTAGCATAAACTTTTTTACCTTTTAATAATTTAAATTCCTTCAAATCTAGGAATTTCATCCTAATGTTAGAATTAACATTCAGGTTTGTGAAATCATGTATCTTTTCTGACAAAACAGAAAAATTCTGCTCTATAAAATCTTCCATGTCAGTAAATTTTTTTGGAAAATTTTGATCATCAGAAATTTTAGTTGCAAGAGCTGAAATTTCCTTTTCTTCATTTAACTCGACAGAAATTTGGTCAATTAATGCCTCCGCAAACTCTTCAGTTTCTCCCATATCAAAAACAGATTTAGAACAAATTTAATGCTATCTTAAACCTAAAGCAGATATTGATCTATGATTAATGATCTTAATTGCATGAAAAGAATATAATTTTTCTAAGATGCGTTAAATGTTCAGGCAAAATTTCCTTAGAAAGTTTAAAGACTACATATGAAGTGAATGAAGGATTTTTGATTTGTAACAATTGTAACATGGTATTTCCAATAATTCATAAAATTCCAATTATTGTTGAAGATTTTGTTAGTTATCTTACTAACAGATCATCACTTGGTGGTAAATTGTATGCTTTATCAGATACGCCAACTATGAAACAATTCATCAAAAACTCATTATCAAAGATTAAAGAATCTATGGACGATTATTCATTAACAGAAAAACGTTGGTGTAAAATATACCAATCAAATCGAAATTCATCCTTCTATTCATTCATAAAAAATAAACTACGTGAGTTACCATCATCTGAGAATGTGTTAGAATTAGGCTCATCAATAGGAACCATTTCAAATTCTTTAAAAAGAAAACACAAAAATATTTTTGGTCTAGACATTTCCTTTTTTGCAACAATGATTGCAAAAGAGAAATCATCTATAAACTCAGATTTTTTTGTTGCAGATATACTTAATCATCCATTTGGAAAAAAGAAATTTGAATTAATTTTAGCTCTAAACATTTTAGAGATTGTCGAACCAGCCCAACTTTTACAAAGCATTTCTAAGCAAATTTCAAATGGTTATGTTATACTTACAGATCCATATGATTATGTAAGAGGTAAGAGTTCTGTTAAATCCCCATTATATGAAAAAGATGTACGTCAGAAATTAAAAAAATCTGGTTTTTTAATTACGAATAAAACGAATACACCAAGTTCAATTAATTGGATCCTGAAAATTAACCCAAGGACAAAATTAATCTATAAAGTTGATATCATTATAGGGAAAAAATAAATAAATTTATGATTTAAGTGCAGTCGCCGGGATTCGAACCCGGGTCACTAACTTGGCAAGCTAGAATAATAACCAAACTATACGACGACTGCTCATTCATTAAAACAAAAAATGCATTATTAAAGCGTAATGATGTTTTAGTATGTTTTTAATTAACTCCCAAGTAGTACATCCATGGATGAAATGATCAAAAAAATTCTATTTGATAAACTCGAAAGTAATTCCCGCCAAAATGATAATATCAAAAAGTTAATGACGAGTTTTAAGGAACATGATCCTAATTCATTACATATTGGAATAATGATAGGTAGACTATACAATTCATTCCTATATCAGTATAGAAGGATTCTAAAAAGAAATCCAACAAATGAAGAGTTTAATGAGTTTATAGATTTTATAAGAAGTAATGTAGGCGAATTTTCAAAATAATTGGATATGTTACTAATTTTTTAATTCTATCACATTAATTGATGGAGTACCAGGTAGTTTTACACATGCTTTTTTTAAGGCTAGTTTGGCAGCATCAACATGTTCCTTTTTTACATTCATTTCCATAATGACTTGACCTTGTTTTACTCTGGCTGCAAGACTATTTGCCTTACCAAATGCTCTACGCATTCCATCTGAAAGTCTATCTGCACCAGCAGCTGCAATCATTTTATTCTCTCGTAGTCTAACGTGTGGGTAAATACGAAGCCTAGACGAATATCCTGTCTCACCTGTAGTTTTCTCAAGAGTTTTGTTTGCAGCTAATCTAGTAGATTCTATAGCCATATGTCTAATCTGGATTTGCTCATTTATCAGTAATTGAACGCAGTAATCAAATTTTCCTTTTTTGTTACCGCTGTTAAATTTTGCAATTTTTATTTGTGGTTTACCTTTGATATGCCTTGTATTGGCATATGGCTGTCCCTTACCAAGTCTATAACATGCACCGTGCATATCTAAGAAAATTTAACTGCCCTATTTTAACGGTTAGTAAATTAATCCCTGTTTGGTGGTATTTTTTGATTAAATCTCTAGAATCATATATTAGAAAATTTTCCTTGGATATAGAATGTCTTTTGAAATAGAATCTAAAATCACTGGCGAATTATTAAAAAATTCTGTGATTATTTCAAACCGATCTATACAAAATGAGTTACTTTCAAGAGGATATGGTGAGAAATATGAGAAAGAACTAATTTTAAACTCATTTGAAACCTTGTATCTATCATATATTAAAAAACTCAGAGTTCTTAAAAAAAAGAAAAATATGTCATTTGATCAACTGCTTCAAATTTATAAAAAAAATGATGATGACATCTTTATAAAATTTTTAATTTATCGTGATTTAAGAAATCGTGGATATGTAGTCAAGAATGGTTTTGGGTTTGGTTCTGATTTTCTGGTTTACGAAAAAGGATATTTTGGACAGAAAGGTGCCAAGTATCTCATTTTCGCATTAAATGAAGGTACACAAGAAAAAATTATTCATATTCAAAAAAATATTGAGCAAATCACACAGATGGGTAAAGACCCAATTATTGCTGTAATAGAAAGACGAGGTGAAGTAATCTATTACAAGATTTCCAAGGTTGATTTCTTAAAAAACGAAAAGGACTCGCAAGTTGTAGATTTTAATTTTTAGTGTTGATCACAGACTAACAGCCCATTCTGATGAATATTTAAGTAAATTGTGTTTTTCGGCATAGTCGAAATCAAAAACTTTTACCGAGTTTGTTTCATTTGTCCATAGTTTTTCAAAATCATCTATTTTTGTTTCAACTCGTGATTTATCATTCCATGAAGTAAATACATCAATTGATTCAAAATCTCTACTTTGCTTTGTAAACATAACACTAGATGTACCAGAGAATGCAACTACATCACCATTTGCATCACGAAAAATTCCCAATTTTTCTGCAAATGAACCATCGACTTCTTCTGAATTTGGAATGGCAATTTTAAACATAAGATTCCCATCTATCACCAATCGTCTGATTTGTTCTAATTTTATATCTCTAATTAATTCTGGGTTAAAATTTAATCTATTACCATTTCTAGAGAAAAGTTTTGCCATCATATTTAGATCACTTATACCAAATTGATGCCCAGTAATTATTCGAATTCTTGCATTTGGTGTTGAATTATGAAACCCAAGTGACAAAGTTGTTAATCCTCTAAGTGTAACGAATTCAACAGTCCTGTCGTATTGTATGCAGTTATTCAAACATGGAATAAAAAATTCTGATATTATATCATCTCTATCGGATCTATATTGTTCCTTTAGTTTTAATTTTCGAAGTTCCATATCATGTACTAAATTAACTCATAAATGAATATGCTCCCATCGGGATTTGAACCCGAGTCACTGCCTTGAGAGGGCAATATGCTTGGCCGGACTACACTATAGGAGCTGAAAAAATTTT
>CAZBHD010000049.1:0-2613 GCA_964491985.1 uncultured Candidatus Nitrosopelagicus sp.
GGTTAACGGTAGCAGCTACTGCAGTGCTTGTTCCAAACACACTTGCAACAGTTTTTGGTATACCGGATCAACACATATCATACACATGGGTTATTCCGATACTCGTTATTGCAACAGGCATTTCAGTTGTTGTAACATACAGATGGACAAAGCAGTATCGTGTATTGCCATTTGGGCGTCGGAAGCTATCAAACATACGAAACAAATTCCGCAAGTAGAGCCCTATACACTAAGATTAATACGGCAAATACAATCTAATTTTCTTGTGGCCTCCGTCGTCCAATGGTTTGGATAGGGGATTGTGGATCCCCGGATGGGTGTTCGATTCCCCCCGGAGGCCTCTTAATTTATTAGAAAATTCCGAATTTGCTTGATTCCATTTCTTCTTTTATGGCAAATTTGACTTTGATATCTTTATCACTCACTTGATTGTTAAGCCATGTAAGAAACTTTTTGTCCAATCCTTTGCCCTTAAGCTTTTCAAATTCTGGACCTAACTGATTAGATAGTTTTTGCACCAGTTCTCTATTCACAGAGACAACATAAAAATGCCAACCAAACGCAAACTCTGAGTCAGTTATAACAAAATCATCATTACCGTGAACCATTTCCTCTAGTCTACCAAGTACTTGTTGAACTTTTTTACTAGACTTTTCATAGTCAATTGCAGAAACGTTAATGTTAATTCGTTCTTCCATGTTTAACATTAGATTTTGAAAATAAAAGTATGACTTAGTTATTTTATCAAGTGTTCAATTTCAATGTTAAAGTAATTTTTTAGAATTGATATGTATGTAGCAATTGATTCAGGAATTTTATCGTCACACGCAACGCCAAGATTTTTGGCATTAATCCAAATTACTAGTGACTGTAGTATAGTAAGAAACCTATCGTTTTCCGGATTGTCTTTTCCTATTGCATTGGTATATCTTTCTGCAAACTCCCATGCAGTAACAAAGTCAACACACTTTACATCAAAGATTGCAAGCAGTTGATCTTTAAGATCATCTGTTTTTTTGAATGGAATTTGATTTATAATGTAAGGAAAGTCTACTGCATTAGGAAGGCAGCCAGGTAATGGTCCCCAAATTGTAATTATTCTTGTTCCATGTTTAAGAGTTGAAAATTTTTCCATCATTTTTTCTAAAATGTTTTCATCTGTAAACCAAAAAAGAATTACATCTGCATCATCAATGTTTGTATCCATCACATCATTACAGATTATTTTTACATCGACATTATTTTTTTCACTTAGCATTTGTTTTGCAGCGTTTGTTTTATCTGTGGAATTATCTATGCCTATGACTTTCTTCGCACAAAACTCTTCCTTTGCTATCAAAAGACCCGTGCCATTACCACATCCCAAATGATAAAACACATCATCCTTTCCAAGATTTACAAATTTGAATATATCTCTAAATGTTTGATCAGGTAGTTGAACATCTTCACCTGAAAGTATTGACTCTGGTAATGTTTTTAGATATTCTTCAATTTTCAATGTTAATTAAAATCCACAACAAAATTTATTCTCTTATACTTTCAAGTACTGACACTGCTTGCCACAACGATGTCCTAACAAAGGAAGGTATGTTTGGATTTTGTGTTATGTCATCTAATGAGCTTATAGCATTTGCAGCTCTAACAGAGATAGAATATTCTTCTGATTTAAGATCAATTATTAGATCGTTGATTGTTTTTTTAAAATTTTTTGGTGTAGAGTGACTTGCTGCAAGTTGGTTTAGTGTTTGCATTGCACTGTTCAATGATTCTTGATTTTCACTGCTCATCTTTTTATCCTAGCGTTCATACCTCGACGAAAACATTCTCTGCTTCTATTGTTACTGTATATGATTTTAAGTCGTTTATTTTTGCTGGAAATTTTGCAAGACTTCCATTGGTACAATCAAACTGAGCACCGTGCCATCCGCAAGTTATAATAGAGTTATCAATTGTTCCTTCTGACAAGCTTGCACCCGAATGTGTGCATGTGTCATCACATGCAAAATAATTACCACCAACATTTGCAACAACAATTTCCTTTCCGTCAACTGAAACTTTTTTCATGTTTCCAGATCCAAGTTCATCTGTCTTACATGCAATAATTTTTCCCATGACATATTTGCGTGGATTATTCTTAATAGTTTTTCTTATTCAATTTCACAGCATTTTTACCGTTGATTGAAAAAAAATCTAATGATCCCTTAGAAACAATCCTGTAAATTATTGTCATAACCTCACACATGACAAAACTATCTCATTTCTTTCGATGATTTTCCTAGTAAACTGATTTTTGTGGACTTGGATGTTCTTCAAAAATCTCTAACACATGAATAATAGGAAAAATACCGCTTTTTAGCTAATTTTTGCCTTGATAGTGATCCATAATTTAGGCTCAGATTATTATGAATAATGTTGATAATCTGATGCTCAAAATGACCAGTTTGGGATCAACTGTCAGGCGTGAATTACTGTCTATTTTGAGGTTTTTTATGCCTAAAACGCCAAAAATGAGGCGAAAAATGAAATAATTACAACCTAAATTATAAGATCTGGATCATTTCACGACTGAATTTCAAATTAATTCAAAATTTAGCTATTTTGTAGACCAATTGT
>CAZBHD010000050.1:0-8604 GCA_964491985.1 uncultured Candidatus Nitrosopelagicus sp.
GAGCGTGTGTTTCCTGCAGAAAAATGTGTAGAGGGTTTAGATGGGTGGAAGAATACGGAACTAGGCAGAAGAGTTTCAAAAAAACTGTCTTCGGATGATCTGTGAAATATTGTATACTGTAGTCTTGTTATCTTCAGATGAATTACTCAAAATCCTGACAGATAGGCCTGAATCATTAGGGAGAATACTTGCTCCCCCAACAACCTCATCATTCTCTTTGAAAACCTGATTAATTGTCTTGTAAAGTTCCTCAATGTTTTCTTTTTTTGTCACTACAAACATTGTTGAGAGAACGGTTTTGTTTCCAAATATTCCCAAAGTATTCATTGCTTGATTTTTTGGTTCTAAGACAGAATTGTCACGGAACCTGATTTCATGTTTTTCGTTGAGGCAGATCGTTTTCAGATAACAGATATCATAATCGAATAACTCACCCATTGCAACTCTTCCTGGAACAATTGTTTCTGAATAAACCAGTGTTGCGGAATCATCAACCGTAAATGTTGTTTTTTGATAATATCGGGAACTTTTGTATGGGATTAATTGTTCTGGAAGAAATTCAAGATAACAATCCTTTCCAACGTTAAGGTTGATCATCTGTGTAGCATAGTTGGAATTCATTTTGTAAATTCTTGTTGCACCTTGAGTGGTGATGTGTGATACTGCTTTATTTTTTAAATCAATGTCTGTTCTGTATCTATCGCCTTGCAAAACACCACCTGATGGTGATAGAATGAACAGATGTGCCATGGAAGGAACTGTCTCATCATAGTGCAGCGCTTTTTGAACATACAGAGGAACTTGAGAGCGTTGTTCTGTGACTATTGTCTTGCTTCGGCGTGAATCATGTTCCAATGCTAATTTTAAAAATCCAACTTTGCCCGTCTTTCCAACACCCATCTGAGAAACTGTTCCATCAAATGATGCAATTTGTGATGGTACATCGTCTGGAAAACAAAATTTCAAATCTGTCATGATATTTTTGACACCGTGTTTTTTGGAGGTTCGTCGAATAATACGTCATGAATTAAATGCTGTGCAACATCTTCGACTCCTTGATCTGTTTTACAGTTAACAAGTACGTATGGTTTGTTTGTTCTTACAGTCTTTGCATCACGTTCCATCACATTCAGATCTGCATCAACCATTGGAGCAAGATCAATTTTGTTAATTACTAAAAGATCTGAAGTTTCAATACCCAACCCTCTTTTTCGTGGATACTTGTCACCGCCAGAGACATCTACAATGTAAATAGAGTAATCAGCTAACGCAGGACTAAATGTGGTTGTTACATTATCTCCACCACTTTCAATTATAATCAAGTCAAGATCTGGATGTTCATTTTCAATCTGTTCTATCACTGACAAATTAATTGAAGGATCTTCACGTACTGCAGTATGTGGACAACCACCTGTTGCTAGTCCAATAACCATATTTTCTGGAAGTAATCCTTGCTCTGTTGCAAGATTTTTTCGTATTCTATCTGCATCTTCTTTTGATATGACATCATTTGATATGATACAAACACGATAGTTTTTCTTTGCAAGAAATGGAACGACGCGTTCGATTAACATGCTCTTACCACTACCTACTGGTCCGCCAATTCCAATTCTTGGTATTCTAGAAGCCATATCAGATCACATTATGTAATAAACATCTTTGAGAACTTTTGCTCGTGTGTCATCTGGATAATATCATATTCTGGTGTAAATTGCCACATCTCATCAAGCCCTTTTCCTGCATACAATTCTACATTTTTTGAGATTAATGGTTTCAAATTATGAATTAATTTTTGGCTTTGAATATGATCTAGCATGCCTAAACGCAGTGATGCACCAACTATGCTTACACAAACACCATAAAGCAGCATCTGTAACGCATTTTTCTTTGTAATTCCCATTGCATTACTACACACTGCAGATGCTACTGGATGCGTAGATGGTGTTTCAGACTTTTGTGAGAATTCAGAAAATTTTGCTAGTGTATCGTCCTGTGAGAATGCCTTTACGCATTTGATCATCTGCGAACCTGCCATGCATGATGCATCTCGTGGTTCCTTGGTTAGTTTCATTGAGTAAAGTGTTTTATCACATTTGATGACTCCAGCAACATCACCATGTGATGCTAAATCATATGCGTTTGAGAGTGCAACACAGTCAGAAGGGCCAACCTGCTGCGAAATTACAGTTTCTATGAACGACTGTATCTCATCAAATGTTCTAACTTGTTTCTCATCAAATAATGTCTCTAGCCCACTTGACATTGTATACAATCCAGTAGGAAAGAAAGAATCGGATAGTTGCATTATGCTAATATCAGAACTATCAGTGCTCATGTGCATTCATTCCTTCGTTTGAGATGAAAATTTCTTCACTTACTTGCAGTTCTAAATGATCAATAATATCATGGAATAGTTGTTTGAATAGATCAATCTCATCATCATTATGTATTGGAAAAACAATAGATCCATCATCAGTAACGGAGATTGGTCTATGTCTATTTCCTATAATGTGACCAACTTGAACAAGTAAGGTAGGATCATTATGATCTATAATTCTAACACGAAGAACTTTTTCTGGTAATTGATGTATCATAATAAATTTGGAATCAGTCGGCAATACGTCGCCATCTCTCATTATAGTTCCTGGGTCTAATGACAATCCAATCTCCAATCCGTCTGATGTATGCTTACGTAATCTTGATTTTTCCATCTCAGTCCTTGAAAGAAATAGTCGTTCGAGTTTCTGTTGTTTTTCAGCCTGCTGAATTTCTTCTTTTATCTGATCGTTATGATGCACATTACCAGAAATTGAGTTTAGTATTAACATAATGATTGTGTGATTCTAAGCAAGTTAAATTTAGCGAAAGATTATGGTGCAAAAGTTCCTGTCAGTTTTGCTTCTGCAATAATATGACCTTTCATTGCATCTTCTAATTCCTGCTTGGAATAACCTTCTTTCAGATCTAAATATGCATCAAGTGCATATGCCTTGAAGATGTACGTGTGACGTTTATCTGGTGGAGCAGGTCCACCATAACCAATTTCGCCGAAATCTGTCTTTCCTGAAATTACATCACTTGAATCATTGTTGTAAAATAGCCAATGAACCCAAACTTTTCCTACTGCGCCCATTGCATCAGGATCGTCCATGATTAATGCTAAACATTTAGCATCATCTGGCGTATTTTCATAATTTATTTTAGGTGGCTCGTTTTCAAATTTATAACCAAATTTCTTTGGAATTTCGTTTCCTTCTTCAAAATCATTACTGGTTATAGAAAATTCTGGCATTATTTTCAAACAATTTTTTTAAAAATAAAGTTTGCTAGTTTTCAAGAACTATCTTATCATTATGAATTGATAAAACAGAGCCGCCTACCTCTTTGATCTTACTTTTCAATTCTCTATCCATGGTTGCCACAATTCCACCACTTTTTTCTATGAAATCTAATATTCCGAGATCAGCTGTTTTAGCCGTAATTGAATTTGTTTGAAAATTTTTAATAAATTCAAGGGTTTGCAGCGCAACCACATTTTTATCAGGATCCTCTGCTAAATGCTCTAGTTCTTTTTTTACAATCTCAGGTACAACGAATGAAAGATTTCCAATCTCAGTCTCGATGGAATCTATATTTGTAATTGTGTTCGTAGCTAAGTGCATTAAAAAACTGGTATCAGAAATTACATCAACCAACTATTCCAGCACCAATCAATCTCCATCTATCAGAGATTCTTCTACTAATAGCTACATTACCTCCATCAAACAGGCATACAGGTCTTCTAAGAGACAACTCGATGTTTTCAGAATTAGCTTTTGTTACTTTTCCAAGAATTGGTGCGGTACCAACATTGATTCGTAGATTTTCGCCAGATTTTATCGGTAAAATCTTTTCATCCTTACCAGAACCTACAGCTGAATCAAATAAACTAATTTTCAAATTAGCAGCATCAGAATTATCAGGTAAAGAATCAGGTTTGCCAATAACTGAACCTATGAATGAATCACCCCTTGTTAGGGAGGGATCAAGTTTTGTTCCAATTGCAACTAGTCCACCTGGTTTTACTGAATCAACTATTCCAGCACCAGTGCCTAATGAAACAATTTCTGTATGAATTGATTCGTAGCTCGCTTTCTTTTCGTTTAATATTCCTGGTTTAATTTCAATCTCATCACCCACTTTGAATTGTCCCTGAGTTAAACTACCCCCTATAACACCACCCTTCATTTCATTAATTGTTGTTCCAGGCTTGTTAATATCAAAGGAACGTAAAACATGCATTACAGATTTTTTGGATTCGTCTCTTTCGGGTGTTTTTATGGTTTCTTCAATTGAAAAAATTAATGCGTCTAAGTTTAGATTAGATTGCGCAGAAATTGGTATGATTGGTGATTTGCCTGCTTCGGAACCTTTAACAAATTTTGCAATATCAGAATAATTTGATAATGCATCTTTGTATGAGATGAGATCTACCTTATTCTGTACAACTACAATCTGAGTTATTCCAAGTGTTTGTAGTGCTAATAAATGCTCTTTACTTTGAGCTTGTGGAACTTTTTCATTTGCTGCAACAAGTAAAATTGCTCCATCCATTAATGCCGATCCTGAAAGCATGTTTGCCATCAGACTTTCATGACCTGGGCTATCCACAAAACTAACTACTCTACTTAATTCGCCTTCTTTCTCACAGTTTGGACATTTTTGTGATGTTGAATAATTTGTTGGCGGCTCACAATCTGGACATTTGTAAAACGCTGCATCAGAATATCCAACTCGGATTGTAATTCCTCTCTTTAGTTCTTGACTATGAACACTTGTCCATTTTCCTGTTAGTGCTTGAATTAATGTAGTCTTTCCATGATCAACGTGTCCTGCAGTTCCAATATTTACACATGGTTGATGGCCATATTTTTTTACATACCAATCGGGGAGTGAATCTTTCCAATGCATTCACTAGGTTTGAAACGTGTGCTATGTTAAGGTATGCCTATTTTTGAATAATAATTTCTATTTAGCTTCTTTTGGTGGTTTTTCTGATTTAGCTTCTTTTGGTGGTTTTTCTGATTTAGCTTCTTTTGGTGCTTCTTCCTTTGGTGCTTCTTCCTTTGGTGCTTCTTCGGTTTTTATCTCACCATCAAATTTACAATTAACTTGGAAAATTTCATCAGAGATAACGTTTCCTCTAACAAGTTTCCTTTTTCTTAGTCCTTTTTCAGTATCTTGTAGTCCAACCCCTTTTGATAAGAGAATGTATTTCCGAGCAGGACTATGAAAATCTGGTCTCATTGGAACTCCTGATTTGTCACTTCCACCTGTAATTTTCAGTTTGCCTGACAAACCTACTATTTCAGCGTCAGTTTCTGAACCTACCTGAAGCCCAAGTAACGGATTTGCTTCTGTATCCTTTAATTCTTTGGTGATAGATTTGCCTGTAGTATCTGATACTGTTAGTTTGAAATTGGCCAAGGATCTAAAAAAAATGTGAACTACTAATAAACCTTTTGACAAATCAAGTTCTCAAAAAATCTTTTATTATTTTTTTTTGATTAAAATTCTGTGAAAGAAAAAATAGAGTGTCCACGTTGTAACGAAGTAATGTTGGATATTCAGGCTTGCCATTTAATATGTCCAAGATGTGGTTCACATCTTGATTGTTCAGATAAGGGAAATTTCTGGTGATTAGAATCCTGGTCTGTCGGGAATATAATCTGCTGCCATGTTAATTGCGTGATCTTTCATAATCTCAATATATTCATCATATGTAGATTCAAAATTACAGTGTGAACATGTAACTTTGGTTAAATCGTCATCTGTCTGTGCTACTTGCTCACACTCTGGGCATTTTGCATCCATAATGTATCATATTGATTAAACTATATAATGCTAATCTGTATATTTGATTCGCGCGGAGTTAGTCTAGCCCGGCATGACGTCAGCTTCCCAAGCTGGAGGTCGCGTGTTCAAATCCCGCACTCCGCATTTTATTTTTCCATCATATCAATTATTTCATTAATTTTTGAAACAATCTCAACATATGTTGGTGAAGTTATTTCTCCCTTTTCATTTGTTGTTAAATCTAGTTTTTTTACCATTTTTTTGTGACAATCAGTTGCATATTTCAATGTATAATTTTTACAAATGATTCAATTAATGATTCACCATCTATGCTCATCTCAGGATGAAATTGTGTTCCAAAAATTGGCAGGGTTTTATGTTTGATTATTTCATACTGACAAGTTTCAGAAATTGCAAAGTTTTCTAATTTATTACCTAATTTCGCAATCTCGTAACTGTGACTTTGATATACTTCTATGTCTTTATCACAAAGTGAATTGGGTGTTTTTACATTCACAGTATGTAATCCTTTAACAATATCTTCGGATTTACGAATGGTACCACCTAATGTTAAGGCAAGAATCTCTGCACCATAGCATATTCCGAGCAAAGGTTTCTTCGTAGATACTACATGTTTAATAATTTCTGAATTAGTTGCATTCATTTTTTGTTCATTTTTTCGTCGTCCTGATAAAATAAACGCATCAAATTTGGTGAGATCCAAATTGGTTATTTGCTCGAAGCGAATTACATTAAATTCTGTTTGATTTTTTAAAAGAATCTTGGAAATGTTTGTTGTAAACACCGAGCCATTATCAACTACTAGTAACATACACTACATTAACGCCTGAGTAATAAAATTCATTATTTGTAGTAATAATTTTTAAAATATTACCAAACTAATGTTCTTTAATGGAGATAATGGGAAGGGGCCTTCGGCAGATTCTTCAAGAAACACCAGAGTACTTGCATCTACTCGAAAAGTATGCTGGATGGAAATTATTTAAAAAACGAAGTCCGATATTTGGTTCTGCTGACATAATTAACGTATGTAATCTACATTGTGAACATTGTTACTGGTGGCTAAATAGAAAAGAAAATGATGAGCTAACAGTTGAGCAGTGGAAAGATGTAATTGAGACAAAATTCAAAAGACAAAATGTTTTTGCCGTAACTGTAGTTGGTGGAGAGCCTATGATGAGACCCGATGTTGTCGAGTTGTTTGCAAGCGAGTTTCCCAATAGAACGTGCGTTGTCACAAATGGAACTTACCCATTAAAAAAAATCAAAGGGCTTTACTTCTATTGGGTATCAATAGATGGAGATCAAAAAATTCATGATAGTATTCGTGGAGATGATGCTTGGAGCCAGACTAGAAAAAATGTAGTTGACTATATAGAAAATAATGGTGACAAAGCACACAAAGACATCTGGATCTCAATGACTGTCAATTCAAGAAATTACAAGACAGTAAAAAAAGTGATTGAAGATTGGCGTGAATATTCAAATAAAATTGGCATTCAATTTCATACACCATTCATGAAAGGAGATCCACTCTGGTTACCGTTTGGACAAGAAAGAGATGCTGTGGTTGATGAGATAATCGATTTACAAAGCCACGAATACAAAGATTACATATCAAATCCCAGAAAGCAGTTGGAATTAATGAAAAAAAATTGGGGTGGAAAGGGTACTACTCCAATTGACTGCCCGACATGGGCTATATTATCAGTAGATCATCTTGGAAGAGAGAAGATGCCGTGTTGCATTGGTAGTGCAGAAAAAAATTCAATGAAACCTAGATGTGAAGAGTGTGGATTAGGTTGCTATTCCATCTTTGTTGGAAGTGGCATCAAGGGTTGCTGATTATTTTCCAACCTGAATTGAGATATAATGCAATTCAGCTACACCGTCTACTATGTTGACGCTTCCCAAATAGATCACGGATTCCTCTTCCCACATCAACACTCTAGAGCTTGAACCAAGATGAGTTTTAACGAACTCATCAATGACCTTTTGAGTATCTTCTAGATCTGCCTCTGTATAGAAGACAATCTCACCCTCTAAGAATGATATTGGAATCTGGATTGATGTTGGTTTTGTCAATACAAGATCTTTCTCATCAAATATTGCCATAACTTTCGCAATTCTTTCGTCTTTATCTAACTGGATTACACCTTCGCCGTTTCTAGATGTTGGGATGACGCCAGACAGTTTTTGGAGATATGCTTCAAATGCCTGCTCTTGAGTCTCACCAAGACCAACATAATATTCTCCTGTAAATCCTGCTCCAACTGCAGCAATTGTACCTAATTGTGCTACGACACCTCCAGCTCCTGCAGTATAAACAGGAATAAAGTATGTGTCATGCTCACCTACACGATAAAGAATATTGTCACCAATCCTTGGATTTCTCAAGAGTGTCTTTAATTGAGCAAAGTCAGGATCTCGATCTAATGCCTCACGAACAGATGTTGGTCCAAGAAGTTTTGTCGCAGAATCTAATGGAACTTCATAGAATTGCATTTTTCCAAGATTAGACAAATCATTTTCAACTACCATATAACCTGCCAAGTTTCTTCCCTGTGACCCACGTAATTCAAGTGAAAGTAAGCCAATAAATTCTGGCTCTTCAAATCCTGGTGGTTTTGCTTCGACATAATATGTATCCAAACCTCTTGGGATCTCATAGAACTCGTTTGCCTGAATGAATGTTTCTACATCTGTAACGTGGTAGATGTTATACATCTCAGTCTTCCAGTTGAATAG
>CAZBHD010000051.1:0-2879 GCA_964491985.1 uncultured Candidatus Nitrosopelagicus sp.
ATTTGTAATTTTTTTGTTTTTTCATCCACTGCAATCACAACACCATCTTTTGTTTTTATACCGACTGCTAACGCACCTCTTCTTACGGTTTCAATCGCATATTCAACTTGAAAGAGCCTTCCATCCGGTGAAAAAACGGTAATTGCTCTATCATAACCCTGCTGTGATTGCATCATGTGATCCAAATTCTTTCGAATGGTTAATTTAACATTTGTGATGATATCTTCCCATGGGTTTTAAAGAAAAAGTTGTGATTATACCACTCGCATTATGTGCTATAGCAATTTTTGGATTTGGGATCTATAATACAGCCTGCAACCACTCTTTTTTCAGTTTTATTGGTTGCTAAAAATTATAATTTTGTTGAATCAAATTTAGCATTCTTAACTTATTTTAGTATAATTAAGAAAATTAATGTCGACTAAAGTTACTGTTATAATTCCAGGTTCAATATCTAATGAGGATGTAAAAAAAATTCAATCTCATTTCACTGAAATTCCTTTAAAAGAAATTCTTACTGGACTCAAATTTGCAAAAAATCGATGGAGTGCAAAAGATGCAGGTACATTAAAAGTTGGAAGAAAAAGTATAATCCAAAAAGAAGTTCATTCAGTGACATCAGAACAAGCAAGTTGGAGATTGAAAAACTGGAAATTAATGATTGCAAATTATCGAAAACGAGGTTACAGCTACCCAACAATTTCTAGAATTAAAAAATTACTAACAGAAATAAGTAATAATAACTAGATCTGCTCTCGTTCTTGTAGAATACTGTCTATTGTAGTAGTTGAAGGTGGTTCTGGCATAGCTTGCTTTGTGTTACCCTCTACAATTGATTGTGCTTCTTCAAGTATAGACAATGCATCTGAATTAGTTGTATCAATTTGTCCTATTGAGCCATCATGTGTTATTGATGATCCTGTAACTATATCACCTAGCATGGTTGAAAGATCTTGCATTGATTCTGATACAGTAGGCATCATTCCACCTAATGAAGTTCCTAATCCTTTGATTAGTGACATGCATGGACTTAGTGTTACTACAACATCACCAAGTTCTGATACGGTGTTTAATCTAATCTGAATTTGCTCCATTGATAATTTTGCATTACTGATCATTTGTTTATGTTTTCGAATTTCAGCTAACTCATTTGCATACACTCTTGCATAGTTTTCATCGTTTGATTTTTTTGCCTTAACAATTTTTTCAAAAATTATATCATTTTTTGATTTTAATTTAGTATCAATTTCTTCTAACCTGTTAATTTGTACTTGTAGTTTCTTTTGTGCAGCATCTAATCTATTTTTTAGTGGTGCATCTGGTTTAACTTTACCCATAAATGCTTGTGTTAATTTTTCATTATTCTTCAGTGCGTTCCATTTGTCTGTAAATGAGACCATGGCAATTATTCATAATTTAGCATTTTATGACTCAACTAAAAAAAAATAATGTAATTGGATCAAATTTTATTACGCAGATAACGATTTTTGTTCGTAAATCAACCAAAGGTTAATGTAAAAATTTCAAATTTTGATGCTTTTACATTGATAAGTAATTCATGTGATTCAGTATTACTAGAATTGATAATATTATACAGTCTTGCCTCAGAAATAATAACTTCACTATGTGATGTTAAATCTGAACCAGCCATGTGATTTGGCACTGTTTTTCCATCAACAAGTATTTCTAACACTGAATTATTTGATGCAACAATATTTACTTGCTTTGCATTATAATTTACCCTGATTAACCCATCATCTGATACAAGTTTCATACTATCTTTTGTATTATCCCATTTTCCATCCAAATAGAAATAATGTTGTTTTGCTTCTGATGGGATTTTATATTCGACTATCATCTCTGGATTAAAACCTTGTTCATTACCCAATTGGTTTCTTCCACTTGCAAACTTGTAGCCAAAATAAAGTTCAGGTGTTCTGAACGTTGAATGCTCAAACTCATTTAATTTAGTTAAGTTTAGACTATCAGTTGATAATCCAAATAATTCTGAACGCTCGTTAAGTAGTTTTTGAATAACTTCTTCAGTTTCTTTGTACGATCCTTCACCAATATGATCATATCTGATATATCCTTCATGATCAGCTATATACTTTCTTGGCCAATACTGGTTTTGAAACGCCTTCCAAATCTCTTTTTCGTTATCTAGAACTACTGGATAATTAATATTAAATTTTTTAACGGCCGCTAATACATTATCTTCATCCTTCTCAAATTCAAATTCTGGAGTATGTATTCCAACGATCACTAATCCATCATCTCTGTATTTTTGATCCCATGCTGTAATGTGTGGTAGTGTCCTAATACAATTGATGCAACTATATGTCCAAATATCATATAAGACGACTTTTCCTTCCAAAACATCGGCAAGATCATGTGGGGACGCGTTAATGTATCCAGACGCATCTAGTATATTTGGAACTTTTTGTAGTTTAGATTTATCAGTGATCCCAACATTGTATGTTGTATTATTTTTTAGATCAATTTCGTTATAAAAAACTGCTATCGATATTATACCAACGAATATGATTATTCCACACACTATTGCAGTTTTTATCTCAGACTTCATTTTATACATCAATTATTAGATTATTAAGAAGTGGAAAACTTGCTATAATTGCTAACTGGTTGAAGAATACTAAAATACCTAAAATTATGATTAACGAGCCTAAAATCACCGTATAGTATTTTAGATGTTTACTAATTTTTTTAACAAAACTATTGGCTTGTGCAATGAATATACCCATAATTATGAATGGAATTCCAATTCCAGCAGAATATGATAATAATAGATTAAATGCATCGCCTGGGGTTGTTACAGCAAGAGTAAGTATTGAACCTAAAATTGGACCTACACATGG
>CAZBHD010000052.1:0-9394 GCA_964491985.1 uncultured Candidatus Nitrosopelagicus sp.
TCAGCACCATGTGTAATTTTCTTTGATGAGATAGATTCTATTGCACCAATTAGGGGAGCAGGAGGAGAAACTGTTGTAACAGAAAGAGTTGTCAGTCAATTATTAACTGAACTGGATGGTATGGAAAATATGCACGGAGTCGTAGTACTTGCGGCAACAAATAGGGCTGACATGATTGATCCAGCATTACTCAGACCAGGCAGATTTGATAAAATTATCCAGATTCCATTACCTGATAAAGAAAGTAGGAAAAGTATTTTGGAGATTAACTGTCAGGATATCCCAACTGCTGATCCAAAGAGTCCAGATAAAATAGATTATGAAAAATTGGCTGAAATGACTGATGGTCTGAGTGGTGCAGATGTGGCCTCAATTGCAAATACTGCAGTATCACTAGTTGTTCATGAGCATCTTGATAGTGCTCCTGATGCCAAAGAGATTACTGAAAAGGCCAGCAATGCCAAAGTAACAATGAAGCATTTTGAAGAGGCTGTCAAGAAAGTGAGAGAACAGAAAGATTTGAAGATTGGTGAGGTTCTAACACAATCATACTACAGGTAGTTTTAATAAAATAATCACTTAATTCTCATTATACATGTCTGAACTTAAAGGCTACAAAGGAAAATCACTTGATTATCTACTTACAAAAGATGTCAGTATTGGTGATTCAATAAAAATAATTTCTGATTTGACATATGAAGGCATACTCATGCCAAGATATGAGACAAGTGAGGATTCACATATTGTATTAAAACTAAAAAGTGGATATAATATTGGAATTGATTTAACTGAGATAAAAGATATAGAAAAAGTATCATCTCCAAAACAAGTAACAGGTAAAAAGAGTGTAAAGGAAAATGATTCATCACTACCAAAAATATTATTGCTCTCAACTGGTGGAACTATTGCAAGTAAGGTTGATTATAGAACAGGTGCAGTTACCCCTGCATTAACAGCTTCTGATCTTAATGATGCTGTTCCAGAAATTGCAAGTATTGCAAATATTGATGCAGAGGTATTATTCTCTGAGTATTCTGAGAATTTACAACCTGAACACTGGGTTGAAACAGCCAAGAAAATTCAAAGTGTTGCAAACTCTGACTATAAAGGGGTCATTGTTGCACATGGTACTGATACAATGCATTATAGCTCTGCATTTTTGTCATTTGCACTTTCAGGATTGAAAATTCCAGTGGTGTTTGTCGGTTCACAAAGATCATCAGATAGACCGTCATCAGATGCAGCGCTGAATCTTATTGCAGCAACAAGATTCATTATTAAAACAGATGCAAAAGGTGTCTACGTTGTCATGCATAATAATGAAAGTGATGATACTATCTCATGTCATTTTGGAACAAGAGTTCGCAAGAATCATACAAGTAAAAGAAGCGCATTTGAAACAGTAGGAAATGATCCGGCATTCTTAATTTTTAATGAAAAGATCATAAAAAATTCTACACATGAATTTTTTGTTAATAAATCATTTAATCCCAGACTTGGAATAGATACTAAAGTTGCACTGGTAAAATATCATCCAGGATATGAGCCAAAGCAGATAGATGCTTTGATTAATTTGGGTTTTAAAGCAATAATCTTTGAGGGTACTGGACTTGGTCATGTTGGTAAGACAATGTATGATGCAGTAAAAAAAGCAAATGAGGATGGCTTGTTTTTGGGAATGACATCACAATGTATTGATGGTCGCGTCAGAATGACAGTTTATGAGAGTGGAAGAGACTTGCTAGAACTAGGAATTACTCCTTTGGAAAACATGATTCCAGAAGTTGCTCTTGTGAAAACAATGTGGGCATTAGGTAATTCTGAAAATAGTGATGATCTCAAGAAATTACTTTTAGAAAATATTGCGTCAGAATTTTCTGAGTGAGTGAGTTTGAGAATGACCGAATTTAAAATTGATGAAATTGGTTTGAAGGTTGGTTTAGAGATTCATCAACAGTTAGATACAGGAAAAAAATTGTTCTGTAATTGCAACTCCGTCGAAGATGATGAATATACCAACAAATTTAGTCGAAATCTACGAGCAACAAAAAGTGAACTTGGAAAAATTGATCCAGCTGCACTTTTTGAAGATACAAAATCAAAAACAATCGTCTATTATTCTAATGCAGACAGCAGTTGTTTAGTAGAAAAGGATGAAGAACCACCCCATGATTTAGATAATAATGCCAAAGATACTGCACTACTAATTGGATCTGCCTTAAATTCAAAAATTTTTAGCGAAATACATGTCATGCGAAAAACTGTAGTTGATGGCTCAAACACATCAGGATTCCAAAGGACCATGTTAATTGCACAGGGTGGTCATATTGAAGTAGAGGGTAAACATGTTGGTGTCCAATCAATCTGCTTGGAAGAAGACGCCGCAAAAATAATCAAAGATGAAGGTGATAAACGATTCTTTAGTTTAGATCGCCTAGGAGTTCCATTGGTCGAGATTGCATTAGAACCAGTGACTGATAGCCCAAAAACTGTAAGAAACATTGCATTAACCCTTGGAAGACTACTTAGAGTAACAAAAAAAGTTGCGAGGGGTATTGGAACTATACGCCAAGATGTGAATATCTCAATTGCTGGTGGTGGTGTAATAGAAGTTAAAGGAGTTCAGCAGTTAGATCAACTTGAAAAGATCATAGAATTTGAAGCAAAGCGTCAACACGGATTACAGATAATTTCGGATAGGATCAAAACCGCAAATTTTGGTGATATTGATAAGCATAATGATGTTTTTGTGATTACTGATTTACTAAAAGATTGCAATTCAAAAATAATAAAAGATTCCCTGATGAATCAAAATGAAATTAAAGCCATAAGAGTAAAGAAGCTACATGGGTTTTTTGGATTTGAACCCTATGATGGTATCAGACTTGGAAAAGAAATTGGAGAGTTAGTTAGATTTTTTGGAATTGGAGGAGTGTTCCATTCTGATGAACTACCGAATTATGGAATTGTTGATTCAGATATTCAAAAAGTAAAAAGCAAATTAGAATTGAATGAAGATGATGCATTTTTAATTATTGCTGGAAAATCTCCATCAATTGATTTTGCAATTGAATCAATAATAAACAGAATTAAAGATGCGAAAAATGGACCACCTGCAGAAACAAGAGCTGCAATTCCAAATGGTGAAACAGTTTTTCTAAGACCAAGACCTGGTGCGTCACGAATGTATCCAGAGACTGACATTCCAACCATAAAAATCACAAAAGAAGAGTTGGAGTATGCGAAATCAAAGATTCCAAAGTCCTGGGATGAATCACTTTTAGAAATTCAAGATAAATATAAAATTAATATGCAGTTATCAGAACAAATCTTTGATTCTGAATATTTTGATTTGTTTGAGAAAATATGTGTCGATAGTGAAAATTCTCCTAATTTTGTTGCATCAGTGTTATGTTCTATGATAACTAATCTAGAAAGACAAGGATTTAATTCTAAACTTCTTAAGCATGATGAGATATCTAACACATTTGAATTATTAAAAAATCAAAAAATCACTAAAGAATCTATAGAAATAATATTTGAGGAGATAATGAGTGGTAAAGCATTAACTGCTTTAGATGCAGTTGAAAAAGCCTCTATTACTCAATTGAGTCAGGGCGAACTAGAAATTATTCTAGATGAAATTATTGAGGAAAATTTTGATAAGATCAGACTAGATGGCATGCGTTCAATCAGTTCTATAATGGGTATAGCAATGAAACGTGTGAGAGGAAAAACTTCTGGTAGTCTAGTAAATGAGCTTGTTACAAAAAAGATCAGAGCTAGAATAAAATAGGAAAAAACTAGTTCGTACTAGTTGTTAGGTAAGAATGGCTACTTGGAGCCTTTTCTTGTTCCAGTTCCTCTACCAGTTACTCTTGTTCTGCCTTTAGCAGATGCCTTTTTAGGAGCTGCAGTTAGTCTTCTTCTTCCAGTTCCTCTACCTGTAGATATTGTTCTTTTACCAGCTAATTTTTTTCTCTTTTCTTGATATTCCCGATAAGAATCTCCAGAAAAGCTTGATTTTTTGCTAGTATCGGTTTTTCTACGGGATGTGCCTCTACCACCGACTCTAGTTACTTTTGCCATGCAAATTATCAATATTACCATTGTTTTAAAGTTGTTCCTAGCAGAATTCAAGATGTTATGTGCGGGAGGTGGGATTTGAACCCACGAACTCCTAGGAGATAAGGATCTGAACCTTACGCCGTTGCCCAGGCTGGGCTACCCCCGCAAAACTATTTTGAATTTCTAGAATAAGTTCGTTATTAGGAAAAACTGAAATTGCGGATACTTAACCATGTAATAATGCCATTTTGGGAAGTGTATTCAGTAGATATGAAAAAAATCATGGGTAGATACAATCAAAGATATTATTCAGAAACAAAAATCGGTGAAATCGTAAAAATCGTTTATGCATCTTACATCCGAGAAGGACACGATCTTGTTATTAGAGATTCAGCGGAAAAATAGTCTATTCTGATTCTTTAAATTGTTGCAATAGGTCTTTTTGTTCTTTGGATAGTTTTTTTGGAATCTCAACTACGACGTGAATGTACTGATCACCACGTCGCCCTGAATTTTGTCTAGGTAAGCCTTTGCCTTTGAGCTTTAATATAGAGTTAGGTTGAGTTCCGGTTTCAATCTTTACTTTTTCCATGTCTTCAAGAGTTGGAACTTTAATCTCAGTACCAAATGCTGCATCAACCATTGAAATATTTGCGTCACAATAAATATCAGTTCCATCTCGCCTGAATCTTGTGTGTGATTCTACACTAACACGAACTATGAGATCACCATTTTCACCATTAGGAATAGATTCGCCTTCTCCATGCATTACATAATCACCATTATCAATTCCTGGTGGAAGTTGAAATGAGAGGTGTTTTGTTCCCTTCACTTTGCCTCTATTACATTTTTTACATGGTTTTTCAGTAATCTCACCCTCACCATGGCATCTTCTGCATGGTTGAACAGTAACAAATGTAGAAAAACCCATCTTTCTACCCACTCTCATTTGCCCTTGACCATTGCAATCATTACATCTTGACTTTGAAGTACCTGGTTGACATCCTGTTCCACTACAATCAGGACAATCTACATGTTTTTGCAAATCAAGCTCAATTTGCTTGCCATGCAAGACATCTTCAAGTGTAATAGATGTTTCATATAGCATATCAGATCCAGTTTGCCTTCCGAAATTACCAAATCCTCCTCCACCGAATAAATTCTCAAAAACTGATTCAAAACCGCCAGAACTTCTTCTGCCTTGACCGCCAAACAAATCCTTGAAAATGTCATTAAAGTTTCCTCCTGCACCTCGGAAAATATCTTCTGTTGAATATCGTCCATCAACACCGGCATGGCCATGTTGATCATAAAGCTGTCTTTTTGATGGATCTGATAGTACAGCATATGCTTCTGATATTTCCTTGAAATGCTCTTGGGCATCTGCAGATTTATTTCTGTCAGGATGAAATTTCAAGGCTAGTTTTCGATACTGTGATTTAATCTCATCAGCAGATGCTGACTTTGAAACTCCTATAACCTCATAATAGTCGCGTTTTGCACTCATGTATATCTCTCTTATTTTAATGACGTATCTAAATTAGTTAATTTAGGAATTTTTTGACTTTTGTTCAGAGTTCGAATCTGTTTTTTGCTCTTCATTATTTTCCGAGTCAGGTTTTTGATCATCTGTATTTTGATCGTTTGAATTATCCTGTCCTTGATCTGACTGCTGCTCTGCACCTGGTGGTGGTGTTGCATTTTTGTAAAGTTCGGTTGTAATTTCGTTAACTATTGTTTTTAGTGCCTCAAGTTTTGGTTTAATCTGTTCAGATCCTTGTGTCAGTGATTCTTTTAGTTCCTTTATTGCATCTGTAATCTTGATTCCCTTATCCTGTGGTATCTTGTCCTTTAGATCTTGGCTAACAAGTTTTTCAGTAGTATAGATAAAACTTTCAGCCTCATTTTTAATATCAACTTGTTCCTTTTTCTTTTTATCGTCTTCTGCAAATTTTTCTGCATCGCCTTTCATTTTTTCAACGTCAGCTTCTGACATTTTTGATGCAGATTCGATTGTAATTTTTGCGTCTTTTCCTGTACCAAGATCTTTGGCAGTTACATTAATTATTCCGTTTGCGTCGATATCAAATTTTACATTAATTTGTGGAACACCTCTAGGTGCGGGAGGAATTTCAGTTAGATTAAAACTTCCTAGTGATACATTATCAGCGACCATTGGTCTTTCACCCTGCACCACATTGATTGTAACTGCAGTCTGACTATCTGCAGCAGTAGTGAATGTTTTATCTTTAGAGGTAGGAATTGTTGTGTTTCGTTCTATTATTGGTTCTCTTACTCCTCCAAGTGTTTCAATTCCTAAAGTTAGTGGTGTAACATCAAGTAATACAATATCACTTGTAACATCTCCAGCAATGATTCCAGCCTGAACTGCTGCACCAAATGCTACAGCCTCCATAGGATCAACTCCTGACTCTGCCTCTTTTTCAACTGAATCACTAACAAATTTCCTTACAATTGGCATTCTTGTTGGACCACCAACAAGAACGATTTTTGTAATATCAGTTTTCGAGATTTTGGCATCTTCTATGGCTTTATCAATTGATGATTGACATCTTTGAACGATAGGATTTACTAAATCTTCAAGTTTTGCTCTTGTTAATTTAACTTCTAGATTTTTGGCGCCGGAAGAATCTTGCGCGATGAATGGTAGGTTAATCTCAGTTTCCATCACAGTTGATAATTCAATTTTTGCTTTTTCGCCACCTTCTTTGATTCTAGTCATAGCAGTACTATCATTTGAAAGATCTATGCCTTCCTTTTTCCTAAATTCGTCTACAACATAATCAATAATTGCCTTGTCCATATCTGATCCTCCAAGTTGTGTATCACCAGAAGTACTCATAACTTCGAAAACACCACCTCCCATTTCCATAATTGTAACATCTAATGTTCCTCCACCAAAATCAAACACAAGAATCTTCATGTCCTGTTTATTTTTGTCTAGACCAAATGCCAGTGACGCAGCAGTGGGTTCATTAATTATTCTAACCACATCCAATCCCGCAATTGTACCGGCATCCTTGGTTGCCTGTCTTTGATTATCATTAAAATACGCAGGTACGGTAATTACAGCCTTGCTAATAGTATCCCCAGTAAATGCTTCTGCATCACGTTTTATTTTCTGAAGGATGAAAGCAGAAATTTGTTGTGGTTTATACTCTTTATCTTGAATCGTATAGGTAAATTCAGTACCCATTTTTCTTTTTGCTTCTCTAATTGTATTGTCGGGATTAGTAACCGCTTGTCTTCTAGCAGGTTCGCCTACTAACAAATCCCCATCTTTGGAAAAAGCTACAATTGAAGGGAATGCCTTACCAGCTACAGTAGTTCCCTCAGCTGCTGGGATAAGAGTTGGTTTACCGCCCTGGATCACCGCCGCTGCAGAATTACTAGTTCCTAGATCAATTCCTATAATTTTTTCAGCCATATTTCATTACTCATTTTTTTCATTTTTTTTTGATACAATTACTTTTGATGGTTTTATGACTTCTTGAAACGAAATATATCCTTTTGCTACCTCTTGAGTTATAATTCCATCATCTAGTGAATCATCTTCTATTGTGGAAACGGCTTCATGAAGTTTAGGATCAAAAATTTGACCTACCGCCTCAATTGGTGTTATATTATTTTCAGAGAGAATATTTTCCATGTTTTTTATTACAGCGTCTAAACCATCTGTGTTGTTACTATCATTTACAAGAGCGTCTTTAGCACGAATAAAATCTTCGTATACCCCAATAAAACTCAACATCAATTGGTTTGTTTTTTGTAAGATTTTTTGAGAAACTTCGATGTTATTACGTCGATCAAGATTTTGGTAATCAGCTAATGCTCGTTGTAATTTATCTTTGCAGATGGATAATTTTTCTTGTTCACTCGTAGATTGACCAGTTTCTGGTTCATGTGTATCCTCTATATTTTCGGTATCATCGATGTCGATATCATCAATATCTTGTTCTTTGTTATCGTTCTCTCCTATCATTAAACTAGATCACAAATCTTGATAATATTATTTTTGTGGAAAAACCTCACATAGTGGATTTGCCTTGATTATGATGTATTCATTATTTTTTTTATCTGTTGAAATATAATCATAATCCATTTGTGAGCAGGCAACTATGATGACTGTTTTATCATTCGAAAATATATCCAATGATTTTTGAATTGATTCAACATCTCCGATGTAATCTTTTAATTTTGTTTCAAGCTCAGCAAGCTTCTCATATTTTTCTCCTTTCATTTCATAGGTGTCTAATGACCATAAGAGTAGAATCTTGGTTCTGCTAGCCTTTAATTCATTTCTTTTTAGAACCAAACGTATTTCATCAATTAATTTTTTCATATAACCATCTACACCTTTCAAACTTCCATTAATCATGTATGTTAGAGAACTTGCACCTTCAAATGAACTACCTAATGAACGCAAGTCAAACAGATTATCAATCATATCATCCAAGTAGATCTGATTAATTTCGTTTGAGTTAAGTTCAGCTTTGAGTTCATTATCTTTTGTAAATTTGCACACTTCTAGAATGCATGTTATGTCAGAAAAACGCTTCAAAATATTTATTGCGTGTAGATGTTCTGCCGTTGAAATTGATACAAAATCAGTGTTTTTCTTCAATGATAATAAACTAGATAATCTCTCATGTGTTTTTCCATTATCCGTACCAATAATCGTTTTATCGTCTTGCCTAGTCAAAGGATAGTAAAAGTAGGAAACCGTTTTACCTGGCTTGAATCCTGTGACATGCTCTAATAATGAAATATTCTCAGCGTTTCCTCCAAAGCCTGTTCCAAGGCAATAAACAACACTGCATCCTTTTTTGATATTTGTTACAGCCTCTTTAAATTTAGAATTTAATTCTGTTTTGATATCCTGACCTGTCTTTCTAATTCTTGGAGCAAAAAATAGAATTTGTGCTTTCGAAACTGCCAGATTAATAGGTGTCATTGGTAATAATGGCTCATCGTCTTTTATTGCTTGAACGTTAGGATACGTTTTTGCAATATCTGATTTTATTGTAATTGCAGATGGGGTAGATTCATCAATAATCTGCACGTCGCCTCCATTTACTGCAATCTTACGTGCTAACTCATATCCCTCAGTACTTAAACCAAAAATGACAACTTTTGTATTCATACGAACCACTTGTGTTAATATCAAGACTAAGAAATACTTATTGCAGTTATCTATCAAGTGCTAATGCTTGAAAATCTGGTTTGATATTCTGACACCAAAACAATACTTATTTTTTGAATATTTCATTCAAAAACTTAGAAAACAGCATATAATTTTTACGAC
>CAZBHD010000053.1:0-4971 GCA_964491985.1 uncultured Candidatus Nitrosopelagicus sp.
TATAAAAATCAGATTTATGCCAGAGTGAAAGAATACTACAAATCAAAGGAATTTACAGCTGAAACATTTGAAATGTATGCATTACAGGGAACACCATCAACCATTTTGGTGGATAGAAAAGGAATTTTACGCGATGTTTCATTTGGATCCACTGCCAATTTAGAAGCAATGGTACAAAAATTGCTAAATGAGTAATACCGAATCACTTTCTCAGAAATAACCGTTTCTTGACTGACATAACCAAAACTGCTGGTGCCACAAAGTACATTCCAATGTTGAGTAGTATCACACCAATACCATATCCTAGCATTTCCTCTTCGGTGTCAATATCAACATAGTTTAGAATTGCAAGTGATGTTAACATTGGAGTGAGTGAAAGTTTTACTGCTTCCTTGAACATTGGATTCTCTCGCTCATAATCTGCTACCACCGGTGAGAATGAATAATAAAATTGGTTGAATCCTGCCATGAATGCACTACCAGATTTTGTCTGTAATATTGTATTATCACGAAGTTCTCTCAGTAATTGAATTTGTGGTGCAATCTCGGAACCAAATGCTGCTGTCGCTATTAGACAACCACCACCATTTGGTTCTACTGCATCTTCTGCCATTTCATCTAATGTGTAATATGTAGGCTGTACAATTTCATACTCTGAGTCAGATATAGTTAGATTATGTGTTCCAACGCCAGTAAATTCTAGTGTAGCAAACATGGTAGTAGTACCAGATTTAAGATTTCCTTCCACTTGAACTCCATCTACTAAAAAGAGTATTTGTTCACCTATCAATTCGTTTGGAATGATTATTTCCATAAGGTTGTATTCAAGTGAGCTTTCTATTATGAATACAAGTGCGTTATTTTGTTGATCAAAACTAATGTCTTTGACATCGAAATTTCCTGTTCCCTCGATAACAAAAACAGTACCATCAACATTTACAGATGATGAAAATTTTAATCCTGTCTTTTCTCCTAAAAGTACTCCAAATGCAGGTTGAACAATAATTATTAATCCTAAAAGCAGTATGAAAATCCACTTCATTATGCTACACTTGGTAGCACTCGCTTTCTAAGCTCTTTATCTTTTACGATTCGGGGATGTGAAGGATCAGCTAGAATGACTTCATACCAATAATGTAGTCCATCCTTGTAAAGAAAGTATGAACCTAAAGGTTGCATGTTTGGGTATCTCTCTAGAGCACGTCGTTGTGCAACCTTCTTCATATTATCATCGGCCTTAATCCTTGTAACACCAAGATGTTTTGGTCGTCTCCCGCCTCTTGGTCTCTGTTTTCTCATTCCGCCTGTTCCGACTCTCATACGAATAACTATAATTCCCTGCTTTGCCTTGTAACCTAGTCGTCTAGCTCTTAACAATCTGCTTGGTTTATCAATTCTAGTAACGGCATTTTGTTTTCTCCAAAGAATGGCACGTTTCCTTAATTCAGGAGAATTTTGTTTCCACATTGTGTACCAGACTTTATCTTGAGCAATAGGCATAATCTGGCATAAAAAATTGCCCTTAATAATCCTATGATATGATTAAGAGTAATTTATTATATTATCCTTAGTCAAATCCGTTGTATTGGTCAAAACAATAATGTTTGCTATAGTTGCCATTTGTGTTCTTACAACATTTCCTATTTCAGCAGATGCACAATATGTACAAGATGTGAAAATAATTCTTGCGTCTGAGATATTTCATTTTGGTGATAAATTAGATTACACAATCATAGTTTCAGAGGTTACTGGTGAGGATGCCACCATATACATCACTGATTCTACTGACATACGCAGTCTATTATACACGCTCCATATTTTACAAGAAGAAACACATGTTGTGGCACCTATTGGCTTTGATAGTATAATATGGAATGAAGGCAAATACTCTTTAGAATTAGAATATTCTGGTGCTAGTCATAAAGCCAATTTCACAATTATTGATGATGGAAGTGTTGGAATACCATACTGGATTAATGATTTGGCAAAATTATGGCTTACCACACAGATGCCAGATAAAGAGTATGCAAAAGCTATTCAATATCTAATTGAGCAAGAAATACTTGAAAGTGTAGAATCTCATGATGAACTATACATACCCCAATGGTTTAGGTATCCCACTGCATGGTGGTCTTCAGGTCAAATTACTGATACTACATACACTCATGTAATACAATTTTTAATTGATAGTAAATTTAAGACAATTCCATTTGATCAAGAATCAGAAGATTTCTTGTGACGTGATCTAAAAATACCCCAAACAATTATCATAACGGCAAGTCCAATACCCATAGCAGCAAATATTGAATTGATTAGTGGTCCACTGTCTATTGATTCCTCTGGTTCTACTACACATTCGCCATCTACAAATATTGTTCCTTCAGTACATGCCTCTGCTAATGCTGCAAGTTTAGCTTCTTCTTCTGCAGCTTTTGCTGCCATTCTTGCTTCATATTCTTCTTGTGTTTTTTGTGCTTCTCTCTCAATCAAGTCTGCCATTGCTTGTCCTAATGCCTTTTCAGCAGCTTCTTTATTTGCTGCCAACTCCTCTTCTGCCTTTTGTGCAGATTCCTCTAACTTTTCAAGAAATGATTCTCCAAAAAGTTTTGTTCCAATAACTTCTATCTCCTCTGTTCCTTCTGGAACTGAGAAAGAGAGTGTTCTACTCATATCAGTTTTCTCTTCATCAAACTGAATCTCTTCACCATCTGCAAGAACAAAAAACTCATCATCCTCACCATCAATCACAGCATCAAAAATACTTCTATCAAGTGTTATGCTAATTTTCCCAGGTGACTCTACTGTAACACCAAAAATAAGAGAGATGAAATCTAGATCTGCTGTTACATTCTGAATCTCAACTCCATCACCCGTATATGGTATATTATGATGAAGTAGTGTATTCATCTTTGTTATCTTAATTGGTATAGATTCAGCAAAGGCTGGGGTGATGGATATTGTAGCAATTAACACTAATGTGAGTAAAATTTTGACCATCATCATTAGATTACACCTCTAAGTATCTGTATTATCTTTTCTGCTATAACATTTGCTGCTAATGACTGAGCTTCTTTTGTCTGAGCACCCATATGAGGTGTTGATATAAAGTTTGGAAGTTCTCTTAACTTGTTTGATGTGGCTGGCTCTACTTCAAATACATCAAGAGCAGCACCGCCCAGATTTCCATTTTTAAGTGCATTGTATAATGCTTCTTCGTCAATCACACCACCACGTGATGTATTGATTATTCGTGAGGTATGTTTCATAGTTGCAATTTTTTCCGCATCTATCATGTGTTTAGTACTATCTAATAGTGGAACATGTAGTGAGACATAATCTGCACTTGCTAATAATGTACCAAGATCGGCTTTCATCAATCCAACTTCTTTAGAAAACTCTTCGTCAATTGGCATTACGTCGTAACCAATAATATTCATGTTGAATGATTTAGCCAAACGACCAAGTCTTTTTCCAATATTTCCTAAACCAACTATTCCCAAATACTTACCCCTCAACTCAGAACCCATCAATTCCTTTTTAATCCAATTTCCATTTCTAACCTCTCTATCTGCTCGTGGAATCTCTCTTGCAAGTGAAAGCATTAATCCGATTACAAGTTCAGCAACTGCGTTCATTGCACCTTCAACCGCATTAATGACACGAATGTTTTTTTCTTTAGCTGCACTTTGATCAATATTATCCAAACCAACTCCAACTCTAGCAAGAATTTTACATTTGTCAGCCTTTTGAATTAGTTCTTTTGTGATCTTTGTTCTACTACGAACCACAATAACATCAAAATCTGCAATCTTTTCAGCAATTTGATCTGGTGTAATTTCTGGTTCATATGTTACCTCAAGCCCATTCTTCGCTAAGATTTCATTTAGAATGGGATTAACCTGATCACATACTAAGACTGACTGATTAAGACTCATGGAAAAAATCCTGAATTCATTTAATATAATTCATTTTATGATGTTTTGATTTGGTTTAAGAGGTTTTTTAAAAATTGAGTAGTTATGAGGTGGTCAAAACGGTCTTACCAAGATAACGTGGAAAATATACTCGTAAAACCTTTGAAATCAAACCGGGATTCTTTAATGAATATTTGTTTGATGGAATATCATATTCCTTGGAAATGATATTAGCATGAAACAAATCACTTAAACATACAGATATTGTGGCAGGTGATTTACCCACATACATTCTAATTTCAGGAAATGTAAGTACACCATTCATTAACAAAGTTGTAATAATATCTTTCATAGTTGGGCGTGAGAGATATTTACAAACATACGCTTCTTGTTCAGGAATTGTTACATCATAAAATCTTGTAATTCTTGGTGTTCTTTCAGCGTTTATTTTTTTTGATTGTTCTAGTTTGGAAATATAATGAGTTAAAGTACCATTTTTTAATTTGGACAAGCGCATTATATCATTAAATCGAATCGCCGGATTTTTTTTAATTATCTCATGAACAAGTTTTAATCGTTCCACGAAAAAATGAAAAATTCGTGGTATATATATTCTGGTATAATTACAAAACATTAGCACTATGTTTTATCTTAAATAATGATTATTTCTTCTAGAATTATAAAATACTCCAACTGCAAACAACACAGTCATCACAACGATCAGGACATCAAAAATCTCATTCGCTGAAAAATAATCTATCATATGTGTAGTAGACAAATCCTGATCTAAAAATAAATAAATTCCCTGTCCAAAAGTGAGAACACCAAATGCTGCTGCAGAGAATAACATTCGTGTGAGTTTAGTTTTCAAGTATTATATGTTTCAATAATACTTGCTAACTACTCAATATACAAATAATTTCATTTAATGATTTCCTAATTTCGGTAGTATTACTAAAATCATCTAATATCGTATGAATGATATGAATTTGGGTTCCGATCTAATGCAGATTATCCCAATAATATGCTTAGTTGCTGCCGTAGGCTTTTTTGTTGG
>CAZBHD010000054.1:0-5781 GCA_964491985.1 uncultured Candidatus Nitrosopelagicus sp.
GCTGATGCATGGTATAATAAAGCAGAGTTATTGAAACATCAGGGTTTAGAGGACGAAGCAAATAACTGCTTTAACAAGGTAAAAGAGATCGAAGGTAACAATTAACAAGAAAACAGAACAGTAATCATTTTTTTCTATGGACGAATCTATTTTGTAGATAACAATAGTTTTCTTACATCTTGGCATTCTTTGCAGATTGATTTTCCCTTGAACTTTGGGTTTCCTTCTTTAATCTTTAATTTTCCTTCAACTTTTTTACATATACAACATAACACCATAAATATGCAAAACTGATTTAGAATAAAAATTTATGACTAATTTCTTATAATAATATCAAAAATATGAAAATAATATTATATTCATCATATTCATTCATGGATCATTAAAATGGATGAAATTGAGCTCCCAATTGACCTAGGCCGAATAATTCTAGATGGCGCAGAAGAGACGAAATTGGGCGATAAGAAAGGCGCCATTAGACAATATCGTAAGGGAAATCTCCACATCAGAGAATATGAATCAAAATTCACCGTGCACTCAGATAGGGTTGATCCAAGAAAGGATCCACTGGGTCATTTACTTTTTGATGCACAAGAAGTTTTAGTTGGTTTAGCTGGAGCAGCACTTGGAGGTGGATTAGTCGGCAAATTAATTTACAACATAAAAAAAGATTCTAAATTTAAAAAACAGCAATCTATTATTGGTGGACTCGCCACTTCATTGGTTACAGGTTACATTTCTTACTGCATTGCTAAAAAATTAAAGGAGATAATGATGAAAAATGACCGATGAGTTACAAAGAATTCAAAAAAAGATTAATTTCATCGCAGCAGAAATTCGGGAGCATAGAATTGAACTATACAGACTTAATAAAGAACTTCAAGAAGCAATCAACAAACAGCAGCAGATAAAGGAGTAATCTAATTGGTTTTGGCAAGAACGATATACGTATTTTTTAAACTACTTCCAACGATATTAGCGCTAAGAAAGGACAGAGTTCTTTGGATCTCAAACGATGGTAAAAATGTTGATCAGAAGCGGTTTAAGAAAAATGCAAGACGCATATTAAACACATGCATCACATTAGGTCCAGTATACATAAAATTCGGCCAATGGCTTTCATCAAGAGCTGATATACTTCCACAACCATATTTGGAGGAATTATCTAAACTACAAGACAATGTTCCTCCAGTTTCATTTGATAAAGTAAGACCTGTGATTGAACAGAATATTGGAAAAATTGAGGAAAAATTTGATAGTTTAGACAGAAATGCACTCTCTGGTGCATCTCTAGGTCAGGTGTATAAAGCAACCAAGAATGGTCAACAGGTAATTGTCAAGGTAAAGAGACCAGGAATTGAAAAAATGGTGGAAGAGGATCTCAAGGTATTGATGAAAATAATCCCATTTGCAATGAAATTCGTAGATCCAAATCTTAGATTCTCAATAATACCAATCATGAAACAATTTGTTGAATCAATTCACGAGGAGATGGATTATTCAAAGGAGTCTGAAAATTTAAAAAAAATCAAAAAAAATATGGTGCCATATGAGAATGTAGTTATTCCTGAAATTCATGATGATTATTCAACAAAAAACATTCTCACAATGGAGTACATACCTGGAATCAAGGTTACAAATGTAGAAGCACTAGACAAAAAGGGAATTGATCGGCAAAAACTTGTCATAGATGTACACAAGGTTTTCTTTACCATGCTTTTGCGACATTCAATCTTCCATGCTGATCCACATCCAGGTAACATCTCAGTAAAAGATGATGGCACACTAATTCTCTATGACTTTGGAATGATTGGAAGACTAAACAATGAGACTAGATTGCGTTTAGTTCGTCTTTATCTTGCTTTAGTGGAGAAGGATCCACCAAGAACGGTAAATGCAATGGATGAATTGGGAATGCTAGCACCTGATTTCAACAGAGATGTTATAGAGAAAGGCATAGAGATGTCAATTAAATCAATGTATGGAAAAAAACCAGATGAAATGGAAGTCGAAGCGCTAATGTCACTTGCAAACAAAACAATGTCAAAATTTCCATTCAAATTACCAAAACACCTAGCATTGTATTTGAGGATGTCAACGATAATTGAAGGAATATATCACACTCATAAGGTTGACTTTAAATTTATTAAAGTATTAAGACAAATCTTAGAAGAAGAGTCACTGATCAAGGATGCATACATTGAGGAAATAAAACATTCATTCAAAAGATTTGCAAAGACACTAGATGACACGCTTACAATTGCACCTGAGATAAAAAAATTCATGGATGAGAATCGTATGATGCAATATAATAACAACAAAAAATCAAACACTTTACTGTCTGGGAGCATCTTCTCTGCCGCAGTTTTTTTTGGTTCTACATTTCTATTCCAGTCAAATGAAACTTTAGGAGTGGTAGGAATGATCGCATCTGGTATAATTATTGGTATTTCTGTTATTTTTAGGAAGAGATAACTGAAGTTCTCATTCTAAAGAACGATCGCTAATGTTAAAATGTATATAGTGCCTAACTATGCATGAGCAAACTGGCAGATTCTAAAGCCAAGAAATCAAAGCAAATTAAAGAAGAGATTGAAGATACCGTCAATGATGAAGAATTAACTAGACTCGATAGACTGAAAACTGGTCGAAGAAATTTTTCTTAACCTTAGCATTACTACTGAAGATTTTTAATTGCAATTAAGTAGCTTAATTCAGATTCAGATGATTGTTGTTTTTGAGGGAGGAGATCAGGCAGGAAAAAAGACTCAATCTGAACTGCTTGAAAAGAAACTAAAGACAGCAAAGATCAAGGTAAAACTCTTTTCATTCCCAGATTATTCCACACCTATAGGTAAAGAAATCAACAAATACCTACGTGGCAAAAGAAAATTTCCACCACAGGTAATTCACTGTCTCTTGGCCGCAAACAGATGGGAAAAGTTGGATGAGATCAAAAAGGCGCAACAAAAAAACTCAGTAATTATAATGAATAGATACAGAGAATCCAATCTGGTGTATGGCTTAGTAAATGGTTTAAAGATTGATTGGCTTGAGAACTTGGATGCCGGTCTTCCAAAATCAGATCTAGTTATTGTACTAGATGTATCACAGAATGAATCATTTACTCGAAAGAGAGCAAATCGTGACCGGTTTGAAAAGAACAGAGACTTCTCTCAGAGAATATCTAAAACGTACAGGAAAATGGCAAAGCAAAAGAAATGGAAGATAGTGAATGCAACAAAATCTAAACGCGAGATTCATGAAGATATAATGAAGATTTTTGGAAAGAAGATAGGACTATGAAAAAAGAATATCTTGAGATAACGGATCCAATACATGATTTCATTCGTCTAAATAGAAATGAGCGACAGATAATTGATACATCTGTATTTCAGCGACTGCGTAGAATTAAGCAGCTATCAGGCGCACATCTGACTTATCCAGGAGCTCAGCATACAAGATTTGAGCATTCACTTGGTGTAATGCATATTGCATCTATGGCAGGAATAGCATTACAATCAAAAGGAATAACCACAAAGGATGATATCTCAAACTTACGTCTCGCTGCATTACTTCATGATATAGGACACGGTCCATTTTCACATCTATTTGAGGAAGTGCTACAGAGAAAAAACAAAAAAAGTCATGAACAGATTGGAAAGCAGATAATACGCAATACTGAGATCGGCGATATTCTTTCAAAAAATGGTTTTGATAAAAAGTTAATACAGAATTTGGCTATGGGTGAAGGAAAACTACAATTCATGAATGAGATTGTCTCAGGTGCGTTATCTGCAGATATGATGGACTACCTTCTTCGTGATGGATACTTTACAGGAGCAGAACATGCAAAAATTGATCACAATCGGATTACATATTCGCTGGATGTCTATAAGAATAAACTTGCACTTGATCATTCAGCCTTGGTAAATTTTGAAACAATGATGATCTCAAGATTTCAGATGTTTAAGGCAGTATATTTTCACAAGACGGTTAGGGCTGGTGAGGTAATGTTGTTAGAAGCGATGACACTTGCGGATGATGAACTTGGATTAACATCTCTGACTTTGAATGATTATGTTAAGCATACTGATGAGTCCGTCATGGCGTTATTACTATCTGTCCCAGAAACCACAACAGAATTAAAAAATGCAAAAAAGATTGCAAACGACTATCAGGATAGAAAACTGTTCAAATGCGTCTTTGAAAGTACTCTCTCATCCAATCTTAGTCAAAAACTAATGTATGAATTAAAGAACCTAATTGCCAAAAAATCTAAGGTTGACAGCAACCATATTTTTCTTGATACCTCTACAACACATTCGATTCCTTTAACTCCGTCCAAAAAAGAGTCCAAGTCAATAATACTAGTGAAAAAAGACTCTAAAAAAACAGCAGTAGAACAAATCCCTATCTCAAAAATCCCCCTCGTATCCTCAATGTCTGGAAAGATGAATATTCTTAGGGTATATACTCAACAAAGTAATCGTAAGAAAGTTGAAATTACTGCAAAATCAATTCTTGATGAACTGAAATAATGAAAAAACGAATTGTCATCAAATTTTCCGGCAAGGTCTTCGCAATGGAAAATATCAAACTTCTCAAAGATTATGCTAGATTTCTAGCCAAAGTTAGTAAAACATACCAGCCAATCATAATAGCCGGCGGCGGAAAGATTGCAAGACATTACATTTCACACGCTCGTTCTTCTGGAGTTGATGAATCTACTCTAGATGAATTAGGAATTGAGATATCTCGTCTAAATGCTAAATTACTGATATATGCATTAAAAGGAAAAGCATATTCTCATCCTCCAACATCACTAAAAGAAGCACAACAAGCAGTTGAGAGTGGATTGATAGTTGTCGCAGGAGGTTTACATCCAGGTCAAAGCACAAATGGTACAGCCGCTTTAATTGCTGAAAAAACTAATGCTGACCAATTCATCAATGCTACAGATGTAGATGGAATCTATGACTCTGATCCAAACAAGAACAAAAAAGCCAAACTCTTCAAGCAAATTGAGATAAAAAACCTCAAAAAAATGTTAATTCATGAGGATTCTGTGGCAGGAGGCTATGATCTTATGGACATAGTTGCACTAAAAATCATAGAACGCTCAAAAATTAAAACTAGAGTAATCAGATCAGACATTAAAAATCTAGAAAAGGCAATTAAGGGTCAGGCAACGGGAACTCAAATAATTCTTCCAAAAAAATAGTCATTTTTTCAATTCGTCTTGGATTGTCGGGAATGCTTCTGTCCATATTTTAATCTCATTTCCTGCAAATTCCTCAATTCCAGACTCGGCAACTTTTTTGAAGATTTCTGCAGCTTCATCCTTTTCAAGGTCCTTTGACTGCGTCTTTGTATATCCATCTTCGTCAACTAGTAATACAACATATCCTTCGGGTTTCTTGATCACTGCAGAGTAGATCTCTTCACCAACAGGATAGAACTTTCCCTCCTTTTTCTTAGTGGTTAATGTTAACATTGCAAAACCTGCAATTTCAAAAAGCTTCATCTGTGCTTTATTTGCTCTAATTTTTCCTTCTTGAACAGCCTGAAAATACTGCATGATTATTTTGTATTATGGCACTATATGGATTTTTTATGTTAACATTTAAGAGAAGATTGAACCCAAAAGTAGCATTGAATCCCAAAATTATTGTCGGCGGAGTAATTGGAGCCCTTGTAATAGTAATTGCAGCAATTGCTTTTTCTGGAACATCAATAATTGACGATACTTCAGAAGGAGGATTTTTAGCATCTCCATCA